>JACPNS010000001.1 GCA_016185345.1 Solirubrobacterales bacterium
CAACGAGCAACTTCCGAGACTTGACGCAGGTCTTGGCGTTAGCGTGGATGTTCATTCGGTTTTCCTTTGGGTCTGTGGTCTTAGACAACCTCAGGGTCCAAAGGAGACCGGATGAACAACGTTGTTAGGAACTACAGCTAGCTCATCCGGATCGACTTGCTCGATTGCACGTTCGAGTAGGTCGATGGGCACCTCGACTTCAGATCGCGCATCATCGTCAGAGAGCCAGCGAAGAACCCGCGCCAGAAGACCGTGGTGTTCTTCAAGCGCTGAAACAGCATTCGACCGGAGGTCTGTGGCACCTTCAACACGGGCCAGCAGGAGCGCATACGTGACCGTCTGCGCATATGCATCCGCAAACTGTTCATCATCAGCGTCGGCGAAGAAATAGTCTCGCCATTCCTCGGCCAACTTGGCGAGTGCAGCGCCCTCCCGATCCATCTCGATCGAAACCGTGTCTCGCAGGTACCTCGTCAACGGCGCGAGGAGGTCCGCAAGAGCCTTAGGCGACTTGGGCACTATTGGCGTCCAGTTGAGAAAATCCCTCAGTAGTGCTTCGATCTGGCCCGGCATCTCCGCGCCCACTGCCGTCTCGCCGGTCTTCGTCATGTCTCCATCGGCGGCGATCAGCTTTCCTACTACTGCGCCGCTTCGATATAACGCAAACTCGTTGCCGTCGGTGTAGATCAGGTTCGGGAGGTCCTGGAGCTTTGTGAACTGATCCTTGTCGTGTTTATCCCAAGCCTTACTCGGCTTAACACCCTTGCCTGGAGCCTTTAGTTCAATGTGGCCGGTGAGCAATCCGCGAACGCTCACTCCGAAATCCGGACGCACTCCACCTTGAGACGTCGCCTCGCTGTTCGCTACCGCGTCGAGACTCAGCGACTCCGCAAAACCCTCGACAAGTCGCTTGATCGGCGACTTGAGTTGATCCTCGCGCTGGCCGGGGTTTTCGCCCATCGCCCCGAAGCTTTTGCTCAACGTCGTCGCAAAGTCAGTGAGCAGATCTTGGATAGTCGCGGACACAGTCGGTCGATTCTCTATTAGGTGGCCGACGGAGTGAACTATGCCGACAGCAGGATCAGCGCTACGGCGCTGAACCAGGTGAACATCGCCAGATAGAAGATGCGTTCGACCAGGCCGAAGTAGTCGGTGAGCACCGCTCTGCGGGTCAAGCCCGTCCAGAACGCCGCAGCGATTACCGCGATTCCGAGCGCCCTCAGTAGCGGCAGGTAGTCGTTCCAGAAGGGGTCGTCTGCAACAAGCAGCGGGAAACTCCCGGCAACGATCGCGATCGCAGCAAACGCGATCGCAGCAAGCAACGTGTGGGAGCGCCCGACCGAGGTCCCCTCATCTTCTTCGAGGTCCGTCGGGAAGATCGTGATTGCAGTCCGGGTCGCCGCGAAGACCAACATCAGCATGATCGTGAGCGTTGGCTTGGGAAACATCGCGTCGCCAAGCATCACTGCGGTCAGGACGCCAGCGACGCCCATCCAGATCGCCGCCAGTCGATAGAACCACGCGTACTCGCGCGCGCCGTAGTCAGAGACCGCATCGCGCATTGGATTCACGCCACGATCGAGCAGATGAACGCTGATCAGCGAGATCAGCGATCCCGCCACCAACACGAGGATGAAGGTCGCGAGCATCTCCGTCGTGCTTGAGACTGACGTGATGAGGTTTCCGGTCTGCATTGCGGGCGGCAGCCTAGCCAGCGGCGACCGTAGACTCCCTCACCGTGAACGGGCAGAACTTGATCTCCCACGAAGATGCGGCCGAGCTCGGCAGGCGGCTGGCCGCTGGCGACCGCTTGGCGGCCCCTCCCGCGCTGAACCTGCTTGAGCAGCGGGGCGCAGAGGCGCAGGAGCGCGCAGATTTACTGCTCGCAGAGATCTCGCCGGCAAAGCTCGGCCACGAGTCGCCAGGCGTGATCGTCGGGATCACTGGACCCCCCGGCGCGGGCAAGTCCACATTGCTTTCGGAATTGATCGCGCTTTGGCGGAAGCGCGACAAGTCTGTTGCCGTACTAGCGATCGATCCGTCCTCCAAACGCTCTGGCGGATCGCTGCTGGGTGACCGTGCGCGAATGGCAGTCGACTCCCGCGACGACGCGGTTCTGGTGCGTTCAAGCGCCACGGCGACACGGCTTGGCGGCTTGGCCCCGACCACGCGTGAATCGGCGATGGCGCTGGCTGCAACCTTCGACGTGGTGATCGTGGAGACGGTCGGCGTGGGTCAGTCCGAAACCGACATCGCCGAACTCGCCGACATCGTCGTGGTGATAGTCCAGCCCGCGAGCGGCGACGTGCTCCAGTTCATCAAATCCGGTGTGATGGAAATCCCTGACTTGCTCGTTGTGACGAAGCAGGACCTCGGGAAGATTGCACTGAACGCCTCGCGTGATCTGCACTCAGCACTTCGAGCACTGGGCTCAAAAACGCCTGTGCTCCTCGTTTCTTCCGTAGCGCCGACGAGCGGTGTCGACGATTTGATCGGAACCGTCGAAGAGCAGTTCGCCGAGCTCGATTTGACAGAACGCCGCTCACGTGTCAGACGCCTCGCCGCACTTGACTCATTCACACAGGAGAACGGCGAGCGTGGACTGCGTGCGCTGGGCGGACGCCGCGAAGCCGAGAAGCTCTTGACGGCGCAGGATCCGGCCATGGGCCATCGCCAGTTGCGCCAGCTTCTCGATCAAACCGCGACCGGACAATAGGAAGGCCCGCCCCGCAGCGCGGAACGGGCCCTTCAAAAATTCAATCGATCTGCGGGGCTACTGCCCTAGGATCTGGATTCTCCACTCGCCGCCTTCTTTGATCAGCGAGAGGTCCTGCGACTGCACTGCCTTGTTGACGTTTGATGTCACGTCCACGACGGCGGTCGCTTCCTTGCCGCTCTTGTCGACCTTGACGGACTTGACCGTGATCTTGAAGTCCTTCAACTGCGCGCCGGACTGGCTGAACGTCTTCTCACAGTCGCCGCCGATCTTCCGCGCGGACTTCGAGAGGATCTCCGTGCAAAGCTTCTTGTAGTTCTGTGCGGCAGTTGCGTCGCCGAACTCGCCGATGCGATCGACGACCGCCTGCTGCTGGGCGTCAAACTCCGCGCCCTTGCCAACGACAACCTTCTCGGCCTTGCCGACGGTGTCACCGGATTCAAGATTTCCCGCGGCTGCAGTGCTGCCGGTGGCCGATTTGTTGTCTTTGTCGCCCCCACAGCCGACGACTACGAACGCAGCCAGCGAGAGAACTGCGGCTACGGCAAGCAGCCGTGCAGCGATCCCAACCTTCTTCATCAAAGTTCCTTTCAAAAATTGTCTGCCGAAGCACTGAACAGTCATTCGGCACGTAAGTCTCGGCTCCTTATGGCGGAGCCGCCCCCTTAACCAAGCTTTCATACGGTATTGCATGCCGACCGCACACCCGCCGCTGGCCCTAAACTCTGCCCCGTGGAATCTTTTGGACCCCCAGACGACGTAGGCGCATGGCTTCGGTGTTACCGCTGCTGGTCGCGCTCCCTCGAGGTCCAGCTGCACGTCGAGGGCATCTACAAGATCGACCCCGAGACCGCGGAGCGCACAGAAACCGTCGACGAGCTGCACGAGGCCGTGATCCAGTGCGTCGACTGCCTGCATGATCAACCCCACCTGACTCTGTTGGACGGCCGCATCGCACCGGTCGAAGACCGCTGGGAGCGAATGGTCACTGGCACGCCGTGGGTCGCATCCGCGATCGTCGCGGTGCCAGAAGAGTCAGTCGAGGTCTGCGCCGGTCCCGAAGCCGCCGAGTCGCTGACCCACGCGGCCTTCGGCGAATCAGGAATTCGTGAGTTCTTCGCCCACGTGCGTTTTCACAAGCACGAAGACGGGCAGATCGTCATTCACATGCTCATCGAGCTTTACGCACGCAATGCCGACGAGGCCGCGGGCGTTCTCGAGGATGCCTCGCGCGGAACCCTCACGATCGCTTCGCTCGCGGAAGAGTCGCGCCCGCCAGCCTCGACACCCAACGGCCACCACTGATGATCGTCCATCACTCGATCGTCATTGACAAGCCGTTTGACGAGGTCTGGGCTGTCTTTGACGACCCGTCGCTCCAGCCGAAGTGGCTCGGAATGATGAAATCGTTCAAGCAGGTCAAGGGGATGGGCAACGAGAAGGGCGCTCTGCAGAAGGTCGTGTTCACACGCGACTCCGGCGACACCGAGCTGACCGTCACGATCCTCGACCAGGACCCTTCAGGCCATGTCGTCGCCCGCTACGAGGGCATGCAGCTTCCGTTCGTCCTGACCAGCAACTTTGTAGTTCTCGATGACGATTCGACCGAATGGGCCGCAGAGATCGAAGTCAAGCTGAGCCTGTTGCAGAAGGCGCTGACGCCAGTCCTCAAGGGCGCGATGGGCGATCTTGCCAAGCAGATGGGCTCCGACTTCAAGAAGTACGTTGAAGCCTGAGCCCCGCGTTTACCGCAAGCTCGAAGCGCGCTTCGCTTAGCTCGTGAGCAGGTGGACCGCGAATGCGACCGTCCCGACGCTGACCAGGCTGAACGACACCGCCTGCGCAGCAATCGCCTTCAGGTCAGTCGGCTTCTTGTCGCTCCACGCGGCGGGCAGAAACAGCAGCGCGTTCGTCCAGGCGCCGACCACAAGGATCACCGACCACGGTTCCGGAAAATCAGGCGCAGCCGTGCCGACGGCGATCAGGATCACCCCCATGATGATCAGATCCAGGTGAGCTTGGAAGATCCGGCGCGGCGAACGCACGCCGATCTTCTTCAGCCAGTCGGTGTCGGTCGCCATCCAGACGGCCCAGCCCGAAAGCGCGCCGACCGCCAGCTCGACGGCTCCCGCCTGCGTGATCCATGAGACGTTTTGCATATGAAGGCCGCCGGCCGCCTACTGCAGCGTGCAGAGTGCGGCCGGCGTGCAGACAGTTGGAATCAGGCGTCCCGCTTGGGAACGAGCACCTTGCGCTGGAAGGTGGTCACCAGCTCGTTGTGCTGGTTGAAGACGTCTGTGCGGACGGTAACGACGCCGCGGTCATCCTTGGTTGACGACGGGACCTTCTCGAGGACTTCGGACTCCGTGTAGAGCGTGTCGCCGTGGAAGACCGGCTTGGTGTGCTTCAGGCCGTCGGTCGCGAGGTTGGCGATTGCCTTGCCCGAGACGTCACGCACGCTCATGCCGAGCGCGAGTGCGTAGACGTAACTGCCGACAACGACGTTGCGGCCCTGCTGGCTCTCGGACGCGTAGCGGTCGTCGAGGTGCAACGGGTGGTGGTTCATGGTCATCAGGCAGAAGAGGTGGTCTTCACTCTCCGTGATCGTCTTTCCGGGGACGTGCTTGTAAGTCGCACCCAGCTCGAAGTCCTCGAAGTAGCGCCCGAAGGGCACCGATCCTGATTCCTCGCGGCTTGCGAGGTCGAAAGTTGTTCCTGTCTGCTCGGCAGTTTCAGCCACCGTGTCTCCTTTGTTGTTTTTCAATCACTTTGCCGACCAGCTTGACCATGCCGCCTTCGCCACTGATCTTGATCTTTCCCTGGTCGTACGCCTCGATCCACTCGTTCATTCCGTTTCGAGGGTCGAGAATGGCATTGAAGTCTTGGCGCATCACAAGAAGTTCGATCATCGCCGGGGAACCGTCTGCCTTGCTCACTTCCGGTCCCGGGAAGGTCAATCGGTACTGCTGGTGGTCGCCCTTGGCCTGCAGGTCGACGTTGACGATCAGCGCCAGCGGCGCGAGCGCGGGAACAGCGGATATGAATCGCTGACCTGCTTCTTCGAGCTGGTGCTTTGTGTCCACCGTGTTCATCGTTAAATCTTGTGCTTCTCGATCAGCTTGCGGCCGATCACCATGCGCTGGATCTCGCTGGTGCCTTCGCCGATCAGGAGCAACGGTGCGTCACGGTAGAGGCGCTCGATCTCGTATTCCTTCGAGTAGCCGTAACCGCCGTGGATACGGAAGGAGTCTTCGACGACTTCCTTGCCAACCTCGGAGGCGAACAGCTTGGCCATGCCGGCCTCGACCTCGGAGCGCAAGCCTGCGTCCTTCATGCGGGCTGCCTTGAGGACCATCAGGCGTGCGGCCTCGAGCTTCGTTCCCATGTCGGCGAGCTTGAACTGAATCGCCTGGTGCTGGGCGATCGGCTTGCCGAACGTCTTGCGCTCCTGGGCGTACTTGATGCCCAGCTCGAACGCGCGCTGCGCGATGCCGACGCCTCGGGCGGCGACGTTGACGCGGCCGACTTCCAGCGCGTCCATCATCTGGATGAAGCCCTTGTTGAGTCCGGCCTCTTCGCCGCCGAGGATGTTCTCGGCCGGACACTTGTAGCCGTCGTAGACGAGCTCCGTGGACTCGACGCCCTTGTAACCCATCTTCTTCAGCTGCGGCGGAACCGTGAGGCCCGCGTACTCGCCGGTGTTCTCGCTCACGCCCGGCTCCTTCTCGGTGATGAAGCAGGTCATGCCCTTGAACGGTGGTGACGCCTCGGGGTCGGTCTTGACCAGCAGGAACACGAGCCCGGACCTCAGACCATTCGTGACCCACATCTTCTGGCCGTTGATCTCATAGTTGCCGTCATCCATCTTCTTGGCGGCAGTCTTGATCGCCTGCACGTCGGAGCCGAGCTCGGGCTCGCTCATCGAGAAGGCGGCGCGGATCTCGCCGGTCGCCATCTTCGGGAGCAGCCGCTCCTTCTGCTCGTCCGAACCGAACTTCATCAAGAGGTAGGAGCCGATGAAGTGAGTGTTGACGATTCCGGCGACGCTGATCCAGCCGCGCGAGAGTTCTTCGACGATCATCGCGTAGGTGGTGAGGTCAAGCCCCATTCCGCCGTACTCCTCCGGGATCGTGACACCGAAGAGGCCGAGCTCCTTCATCTGCTCGACGACTTCGTCGGGGAAGGAGTCTTCGTGGTCGTGCTTCTCGGCCACCGGGAGGACCTGCTCATCGACGAACTGGCGCACCATTTCGGTGATTGCAACTTGCTCGTCGGTCTTGTCAAGAAAGTGTGTTGCGGTAGTAGTCATGGGCCAGAGGATAGACCTTCGTCGACCGCTTCCGAAACGGCGCTAACGCGCTTCGCGAGGGGCATCCGTGCCCGTTCACCGTACAGACGTTCGGCTATCATGCCGCGCCATGCGCAACCCACGAGACTTTCTTCAACCCCAGGCGATCGGCGCGCCGGATCCGCTCAAAGAGATCCCCATCAAGCCGTCGCGAATGATCCACTTTTTCGACCCGTCGAACCCGAAGATGCTGGAAAAGCTCCCAGACCTCGCCACCAAGACCGACATCCTGCTCGGCAACCTCGAGGACGCCGTCCCGGTCGACCGCAAGATCCCGGCCCGCGAGGGTCTGATCAAGATCGGCAAGGAAGTTGACCTTGGCAACACGTCACTCTGGACCCGGATCAACAGCCTTGACAGCCCATGGATGCTCGACGACCTGACGCAGCTCGTGACCGAGATCGGCGACAAGCTGGAAGTCGTCATGGTTCCAAAGGTTGAAGGCGCCTGGGACATCCACTACGTGGACCGCCTGCTTGCCCAGCTCGAGGCGAAGGCCGGTCTTGACCGCCCGATCCTCGTCCACGCGATCCTCGAGACCGCTCAGGGCGTCACAAACGTCGAAGAGATCGCGGCCGCCAGCCCCCGCATGCAGGGCATGAGTTTCGGGCCGGCCGACCTCGCCGCATCTCGTCGCATGAAGACGACCCGCGTAGGCGGTGGCCACCCCGGATACCGCGTGGTCGAAGATCCAAATCCGGACGACCCCGAGGCACCCCGCCCATCCTTCCAGCAGGACCTCTGGCACTACTCGATCGGCCGCATGGTCGACGCGTGCGCCGGCAACGGAATCCTGCCGTTCTACGGGCCGTTCGGCGACATCGGTGACGACGTCGGCTGCGAGGCCCAATTCCGCGCTGCTTTTCTCATGGGATGCGTGGGAACCTGGTCGCTGCACCCGCGCCAGATCGCGATCGCCAAAAAGGTCTTCAGCCCCGACCCCGACGAGGTCCGCTGGGCCCTCAAGGTGATCGAGGCGATTCCGGACGGCAAGGGCGTGCACATGATCGACGGCAAGATGCAGGACGACGCCACCTGGAAGCAATGCAAGGTGATGGTCGACCTGGCCGAGCTGCTCGCCAAGAACGACCCGGAACTGGCCGAGGAGTACGGGCTCACCCCCGTCAACGCCTAGTTCGAACCTTTCTCTAGAGACCCCCGAAACAGAACGCCCAGGAGCAGACGTGAGATTTTTCGAGTACGAGGCGCGCGAGATCGTCAAGCGCGCCGGAATCCCGGTGACCGATTACGGCTTCACCAAGACCGCCGACGAGGCACGCACAATCGCGGAGCGCATCGACGGACCGGTCGTGATCAAGTCGCAGGTTCTCTCCGGCGGTCGCATGAAGGCCGGCGGAGTGCAGTTCGCTGACACTCCCGACGAGGCAGCAGAGCACGCAGCCAACGTCCTGAAACTGGAGATCAACGGCCACATACCCCGCGGGATCCTGGTCGACCCGAAGGCCGACCTCAAGCAGGAGTACTACCTCGGAGTCGTCTGGGACGGCATCCGCAAGAAGCCGGTGATGCTCTTCTCCGACATGGGCGGCATCGACATTGAGGAAGTCGCAGAGCAGCACCCCGGCCACGTCGGCCGCCAGCACTTCTCGAGCCGCACCGAGCCGCTCGACTACCTCGCCAAGCAGTGCATCGCCCAGACCGGCGTGACCGGCCGCGCACTGCAGCGCATCACGCCGATCCTTTCGCGCCTCGCGAAGCTCTTCCTCGAGCGCGACATGACGCTGGCCGAGATCAACCCGCTCGGCGAGCTCAAAGACGGCTCGTTCGTGGCGCTCGACGCGCACATGGACATGGAGAACGAGGCGCGTCCGCGTCAGAAGGCCCTGCTCAAGGACCTTGAGATCGGCGACGAGGAGACCCGCGAAGCCCGCGAAGCCACACCGTTCGAGATCGCAGGCGAAGCGGTTGACGGCATGGACCACCGCGGTGTGGCCGGAAACGTCACAGAGTTCGACGGCAACCTCGGCCTGGTGATCGGCGCAGGCGGCGGTTCGCTGACGCTTTTCGACGCGGTTCGCAAATACGGCGGGGAGCCCGCCAACTACTGCGAGATCGGCGGCAACCCGTCGGTCGCGAAGGCCTGTGGCCTCGCGAAGCTCGTGCTGCAGAAGCCGGGCGTCGACAAGATTGCCGTGATGATGTCGATCGTTTCCAACACCCGCGTTGACATCGTCGCGCGTGGCGTGATCAAGGCCTGCCTTGAACTCGGTTACGACCCGGCCGAGAAGATCGCGATTTTCCGTATCCCGGGCGCCTGGGAGGACGAGGGCTACAAGATCCTCGACAAGTACGGCGTTGAGTACTGCGACCGCTCTGTCTCGATGCACGAGGCAGCCAGGCGCGCGGTTGAGAAGATCGGAGCAGCAGCATGAGCATCCTTCTGAGCGAAGACACAACCTTCATCGTCCAGGGCATCACCGGCCGCGAGGCAGTGAACCTGACCAAGGAATGCCTCGAGTACGGCAAGGGTGCGAAGGTGGTCGGCGGAGTGACCCCTGGTCGCCTCGGTCGTGAGGTCCATGGCGTGCCGGTGTTCGACACCGTCGAGCAGGCCGTCAAGCACCACGGTGGTCCGATCGACGGTTCCGTCGTCACGGTGCCGCCGGCCTTCACCAAGGACGCCGTGATCGAAGCCCTCGCCAACGACATCAAGATCATCGTGATCGTGACCGAGCGCATCCCGCGCCAGGATGTCGCCCAGATGGTCGAGTTCGCCAATCAGTGCGACGCCCGCATCATCGGGCCGAACTGTCTGGGCGCGATCGTCCCGGACGTCATCAAGATGGGCGGGATCGGCGGTCCCGCAAAGGACGCCGCCAAGGCCTACACCCCCGGCTCGATCGGCGTGATGTCGCGCTCCGGCGGTATGACCACGGAGATCTCCTCGACGCTGACCGCAGCTGGCCTTGGCCAGTCCACGGCGGTGTCGATCGGCGGAGACGCGATCATCGGCTCAACCTACACCGAGCTGATGCCGATGTTCGAAGCCGACGAGCAGACCGAAGCAATCGTGATCTACACCGAGCCCGGTGGCCGCATGGAGGCCGAGCTCGCCGAGTGGGTCACTGAAAACAACTCCCGCCTACCGATCGTGGCCTTCATGGCCGGCAAGTTCATGGACGAGATGCCCGGTATGAGCTTCGGCCACGCCGGAACAATCGTCGAGGGCAAGGCAGACACGGCAACCGAGAAGATCGCCCGGCTGAAAGAGGCCGGCATCGCGGTCGCCGAGGAGATCGCTGAGATTCCCGACCTCGTCAAGGCTCAAATCGCCAAAAAACAACAAGCAGGCCAGCAGGAGGTGACGGCATGACCGTCGCAGAAAACCTGTTCATCGACGTCAACGTCGATGACTCGATCAAGAACGATCCCGAGATCACGACCAAGCTGGTCGACGCCTGCCCGGTCGACATCTTCGCCGCAAACGAGGATGGCTCGCTCGAGATCGTCACCCAGAACCTCGACGAATGCGTGCTTTGCATGCTGTGCGTTGACGCAGCGCCTGCGGGCACCGTCGACGTGATCAAACTCTACGAGTAGAGCCCTTATTCGCGAGCCCTTATTCGCTTAGCGCCGCCAGCTGTCCAACCAGCTCGGACAGCGGCGGTAGCTGAGCGTCACGGGGCGCGATCGTCGCTTCCTGGTGTGACCACGGGATGGCCAGATCGGGGTCGTCCCAGCGGCAACCGAGTTCGTCCGCGAGATCCCAATAGTGCGACACGGCGTAGACGTGGATGCTCGCCTCGGGGAAGTAGAAGCCGTGCGCGACGCCGGGCGGGATCGCGACGGCCTGCGGTTCGTCTGAGCGAAGCTCAAGCGTGAGCGCGGCGCCGTGGCTGGGGCTCTGTGGGCGCAGATCGCAGAGGCCGAGAACCATACTTCCGTCGACGACGACCAGGTAGTCGTGGTGCGTCACATGCACGTGTACGCCGCGCAGCACGCCAGCAACTGACCGCACGACATTCCATTGCACCGGTTCAGTCGCACTGTTCCACTCGTCGCGAAACAGCTCGGTGAAGACACCGCGTTCGTCGTGGTGGGGCTCGAGCGCGTGCAGTTCAACTCCGTCCGGAAGTGCTGCGCTCATACAACGACACCACGCGGAGCTGCGGCGAGGACGGCGTCGATCACGGCCTGGATGCTCCGCACCACCAGCAGGCCCTCCTGTGCAGATGATTTCGGCGGCGGTCCGCCGTAGACATGCCCGACAAATGCGCGCAGTTCGGCGAGCAGTGGAAGTTCGCCGGGCGTGTCAACCGTGTAGTCATCCGAGCCGCCGGCGCGTCTGACCGTGATCTGCTCACTCCAACCGCCGTCGAGCATCGCGGAGGCTTCGCTGCCAACCACTCGCAGCTCGCGCCGGTGCGCAGGTGCAAGGTCCGAAACTTCAATCGCGACCCATGGGTCCTCGCCAAGCATGATCTGTGCTCCGCGGAGTTCGCCGCGTGAGAATTCACCACGCGCGTGCGCGAGCGGCGGAATCTCACCAAGTATCTCCAGGGCAATTGAGTAGTCATGCGGCGCGTGGGTCCAGAGCGTGAGGACGTCGGCATGCGGGTTCCCGGTCGAGACGCGTCGCATCGAGATGTTGCGGAGTTCGCCGAGTTCGCCTGATTTCGTCAGCCGAGCAAGCTCGAGCACTCCCGGGTGATAACGCCACTTGTCCATCACGAAGAGTCGGTCGTGCAGCGTTGCCACAAGCCGTTCGGCCTCAGCGACATCCGCCGTCAACGGCTTCTCACAAAAAATTGGCCCGGCCTGATGGGCCGCCAGGGCCTCCACGACCTCGGCATGGCGCGTCGCCACCGGTGCGGCGACTGCCGCCTCGACCGCAGGAAGCTCCTCGACTGTCCTAACGATGCTGGTCGCTCCGCCTTCGCGGGCGCGAGCGATCGACTCGTCCGAGCGAGCCACCGCATGCACTTCGCAGCCGAGTGAGACGAGGTCGCGCAGAATCAGACCGCCCCAGTGCCCGACTCCAGCGAGCGCGATCACGGGAGTATCGGAGTGATTGGCGTGGCCGGCGTGCATCGGCAGCAGTCTAGGAGCGTTCTGCGCCTACCATGGCGCCATGCTCGCGCTGCCATCGCCGGAGCCCGGCCACACCGTCGAACTTTCCGTGGTCGTGATGTTCACCTACGACGCGGAGCTCGCCGACCGCTGTCTGCGCGCGGTCGCGCGAATCGCCGATGAGCTGCCGAATACCGAGACTGTGCTGGTGCTCAACTCCGCCAGTGGGGCCGTGCGCGATGTGGTCGCCGGCACGACAGGCGCACGGGTCATCGAATCGCCGGTCAACACCGGTACGGCCGTCGCCTGGCAGCTCGCGTTCACGCTCGCGCAGGGTGCGTTTGTGCTGCTTCTTCACGAGGATGCCGAGCCTCTGCCCGGGATGGTGCCGCGACTGATTGCGACGCTCGGCGACGACCGATCGATCGCGGTCGCGGGGCCCTGGCTTGACGAGGGCGGCGAGCGCGCGGGGACCAACGCCGGCTGGCTCCGCTTCGCCGAACGTGGAGCCCGCATCACGCCAGGGGATCTTCCACCCGGCCTCGCCGAGGCTCCGTACGCGGTCGACGAAGTCAGCACCGCTGCCTCGCTGTGGCGACGAGCGGCATGGGATGCGATCGGGGGATTCGAAGAGCGCACGTTCCCAGCGATTGGAGTCGAGGTCGAGAGTTTCGCCGGCCTGCGCGCGCGTGGATACTCGGTGCTGGTCGATCCCTCCGCCCGCGCTCTTCACAGATCGGGCACGATGGACGGCGCGCCGGGCCTGCTCACGGGAGGACATATCCGGCACTTCCTCGGGTCGCGTTATGAGCGCCTGATGGACGAACACTGGCAGGACTTGATGGAGCGGCACGTAAGCCTGGCCGCCCACGGCTGGGATGGCGGCGAGGAGATTCCGAGCTCGGCCATCCATGCCGAGCTCGCGGCGGCGCAATTGCGGCTCAGCGCGCCGTGGCGGCTCGATCACCCACCGATGGCCGGTCATCCAATCACCAACCCCGAAGGGCGCACACCCGCTCCAGTGGCCGTCGAGAACGCGATCGAGGAGCGACTGCGCGCCGCAGAAAAGGCCGTCACCGACGAATACACACGCTGGTTGATCGCGCGTGACGCCGAGCTCAGCCGCCTGTACGACGAGGTTTACGCCGCCTACAACGAGCTCAGCGAGAGGAGCGAAGAGCGGCAGCGCGCGTTCGATCGCGTGGTCAGCTCCCGCTGGTGGCGGCTCGGAGCACGTCTGCGCCGGCTCGTCAGGCGCTCCTGATTCCAGTTCCGCCGTCTGAACATCCACATCGCTACTCCCACCATCGCCAGGCCGCCAACCGCGGCGAGGCTCAACAGTCCACGACGCGCGTTAGCCTCGGCGCGTGACCGAAGGGCCGTTCACGAGCTTTCCGGCGATCGTCGATCGCCTTGCCGTCGATCCTCCGGGCCCGGCGTTGATCGAACTTGCTCGCGACGGCTCGCGCCGGGAATACGCGTTCGACGAGGTCGTGGACGCCGCCGCGCGCTACGGCGGTGCGTTCGCCGAGCGGGGCGTCAGGTCCGGCGACGTCGTGATCACGTTGATCGGTAACCGTCCGGAGTGGGTCTTTGCGATGCTCGGCTGCTGGCGGACGGGCGCAGTCGTTCTGCCCTGCAACGAAATGTTGCGAGCGAAAGATCTGGCCTTGCGCATCGCCAGCGCCGCCCCGAAGCTTGTCGTCACCGACGAACGCAATCACGCCGAACTTGAAGGCTCTGACTGGGACGGGCCGACGATCGTAATTCCCAACGAGTCCTTGCTTGATTACGAGCCGGCACCGCTGTTTGACGCTGCGCCTGACGATCCCGCCCTGATGATCTTCACGTCCGGAACAACGGGCGAGCCCAAGCCGGTGGTCCACACCCATGGCTGCCTGCCTGGTCAGCAACTGCAGGCCGAGCACTGGTTCAACGCCCGGCCGGGCGAAATTGCCTGGTGCACCGCGGCCAGCGGCTGGTCAAAATCCGCGCGCAACGTATTCCTCACGCCATGGCTGTGCGGGGCCGCGGCGGTGCTGCACGACGGGCGCTTCGACCCCGCCGAACGCATGACCACGATTGCAACAGAGAATGTCAACGTGCTCTGCATGGCGCCGACCGAGTACCGCGTGATCGCGCGTCGACTTGAACTTGAGCGGATCGACTCGCTGCGTCAATGCGTCTCCGCAGGCGAAGCGCTCAACGCCGAGATCTTCAAGAACTGGCATGACGGCCTGGGCGTGGACATTCACGACGGTTACGGACAGACCGAGACCGGCGCGATCACAGCTGTCAGGCCGGGAGACGTGATCAAGCCGGGATCCATGGGACGACCGATGCCCGGTATCGAAATTCACATCGAGGAAGGTGAACTCTGGGTCGATCCGACAACCGTCCCGACGTTCTTCGCCGGTTACGGCCGACCCGGCGAACTCGAACTTCCAGGACTGCACACAGACCCCGAGGGCCGTAAGTGGTGGCGCACGGGCGATCTGGTCAGTCAGGACGAGGACGGATACCTCTGGTTCGACTCGCGCAACGACGACATCATCTCATCGGCCGGCTACCGGATCGGACCGTTCGAAGTCGAGAGCGCGCTTATCTCCCACCGCGCCGTCGCGGAAGCCGCTGCGGTGGCGCTGCCAGACGCCGAGCGCGGATCAGTCGTGCGCGCCGTGGTGGTGCTGAAGGACGGCTACGAGGGCGACGAGGCTCTCGCGACCGAACTCCAGGATCACGTCAAGAGCGTGACCGCGCCGTACAAGTACCCGCGGGTAATCGATTTCGTTGACTCGCTGCCCAAGACGGCAAGCGGCAAGATCAGGCGCGCCGAGCTGCGGCGGCTCGGTCCCTCGCAATAGATCGTTCGATGGGCGTCGAACCACCGCTATATTTTTCTTGTGACCGGTCAGATCCAGCAGCCGAACCTGAGCGAAGTCTCACTCGAGACCGCGCTCCAGGCACTCGCCGACGAAACGCGGCTCTCGATCGTGCGCTCACTCGCGTCGGCGCCCGAGCCCAGCGCCTGCGGATCATTCGGACTCGAGGTCAGCAAGGCAACGCGCTCGCATCACTTCAAGACGCTGCGCGAAGCAGGCATCACGAACACTGAGATTCTCGGCACCAGGCGACTCGTCTCATTGCGTCGCGCAGAGTTCGACCAGCGTTTCCCGGGCCTGCTCGACGCCGTGCTCCAGCCGACTGCGATCGGCTGAGCTTTCGCAGCCTATGCCAAACCGCCTCGCAGAGCAATCCTCGCCGTACCTCCTGCAGCACGCGGAGAACCCGGTTGACTGGTACGCCTGGGGGCCCGAAGCGCTCTCGCTCGCGGCCGAGCGCGGCGTGCCGATCCTATTGTCGATCGGTTACTCGTCGTGCCACTGGTGCCACGTGATGGCGCACGAATCCTTCGAGGATCGGGCCACCGCCGAGTACATGAATGAGCACTTCGTGAACATCAAAGTCGACCGCGAGGAGCGGCCCGACATCGACGCGATCTATATGGAAGCGGCCCAGGCGATGAGCGGGCACGGCGGGTGGCCGCTCACGGCATTTCTCACGCCCGGTCAGGTGCCGTTCTTTGCCGGCACGTACTTTCCGCCGGAGCCGCGGCCGAACTTGCCCAGCTTCATGCAGCTGATGGAGTCCATCTCGGAGGTCTGGGAGAATCAGCGCGAGCAGGTCGACAAACGCAGCGAGCAACTGATCCAGCAGCTCTCGATGACCACGCGACTGAGGGCGCCCGACGATCCAATCGCCGCCGATTCCCTCACGAAGGCTGTCGAGTCGTTGCGCGCCGCCTACGACCCACAGCTCGGCGGATTCGGCGGCGCTCCGAAGTTTCCGCCGCACAGCGTCATCGACTTCCTGCTCGCTCGGACAGACGCCGCGGATCGCGAGCTCGCGCTGGAGACGCTGCGCAAGATGGCCGGCGGCGGCATCCACGATCAGATCGGCGGCGGATTCTCGCGCTACTCGGTCGACTCGCGCTGGCACATTCCGCATTTCGAGAAGATGCTCTACGACAACGCACTGCTCGCGCGCTCTTACCTGCACGCCTGGCAGGTCACCGGCGAATACAGCTTCGCCGAGGTCTGCCGCGCGACGCTCGACTGGATGCTCGATGAAATGCAGTGCCCCGAGGGGGGATTTGCCAGCGCGCTCGACGCCGACTCGATCGACCCCGACGGTCATCTCGAAGAAGGCGCCTATTACGCCTGGGACATCGATGAGCTGCGTGAGATCGTCGAGTCCGCGGCGCCCGGGCACATCGGTGACCTCTTTCTCTACTGGGGCGTGATCGGCCACGGGGAGTTTGGCGGCAAAAATGTGTTGTTCGTCAACGCCCCCGAGCGCAAGCCCCCGGAGGAGATTTACGAAGAAGTCCGCCGCGCGGTCTGGCAGCGTCGTCAGTCGCGTCCGCGACCGGCACGCGACGACAAGCGAATCGCCTCGTGGAACGCTCTCGCAATCGCAGCGCTCGCAGAGGCTGGCGCCGTGTTCGACGAGTCTCGCTACTCAGAGGCTGCAGTCGGATGCGCCGAGTTCATCGAGCGCGAACTGGCGCTGGACGGCGGCAGGATGCGGCGCTCGTGGACCGAGTCCGGTCCCGGACCGGTCGGCTATCTCGAGGACCACGCGTACTGCGCTGCAGCGTATCTCACGCTCTACGAGACCGGCGGAGACGAGCGCTGGTTCCGTCGCGCCCGTAAGCTCGCAGACGCGACGATCGAACACTTTGAGGACACCGATCTCGGTGGGTTCTTCACTGTCGCGAGCGACCATGAAGAGCTGCTTGTGCGCCGCAAGGACATCGAGGACAATCCGATCCCGAGCGGCAATTCTGCTGTCGCGCTCGTGCTGCTCCGCCTCGAAGCGTTCACGGGCGAGCAGCACTACCGCGACTCGGCGACGCGCTGCCTGAAGACCGTTCAACGGATCGCCGCGCGGCTCCCGCTCGGGTTCGGCCACGCGCTCCAGGCAGTCGACTTTCACATCGGCCCGGTTCGGGAGATCGCGCTGGTCGGCCCGGAGGATTCGCGCGCGCGACTCCACGCTGCAGTCCTCGAGGCGTATCGACCGCGCACGGTCGTCGCATCGCGTCTGGACGCAGCCGATTCCGTGGTCGAGTTGTTGCGAGGACGCGGCCCGATTGACGGGCTTGCGGCCGCGTACGTGTGCGAAAACTTTGCCTGCGAACTCCCGGTGACCGATCCCGCGGCGTTGCAAAACCTGCTCTGAGCCTGAAGTCAAGTCCTTTCGGCGAAATGTTTTCTTTGCCCCTTACACCATTTCGAGTTGCGCCACTGGTACAAATGTCCAGACCATGAGCGAGCTACGTCGTGCACCACTTTCGAATCGCCGTGCTCCCGATCAGTGGATCGAGACGAGTACCCCGTCGGGCGACCGGATCTTTGTCGCCTTCAGCGCGAACGGAATTTCCTTCGTCGCGCCGGCAACCGACTCCGCTGACTTCGTCATGCGTTACTTCGAGCGCACCGGCCGCATGGCCACCGCGGCAAGTGCCGAGGATCATCAGGGCCTGATCCGAACGATTCGTGGCGGCCGCACGGTCTCGCACCAGTGCGACCTCGAGGACCTCTCGCCTTTCACGCGTCGCGTGCTCGAAGCGACCTGCGAGATCCCGCTCGGCGAAACGCGCAGTTATGACTGGATCGCCAACAGCATTGGAATGCCCGACGCTGCGCGCGCAGTCGAGAACGCCCTCGCTTCCAACCCCGTGCCGATGGCGATTCCATGCCACCGCGTACTCGGTCGGAATGGCGAGCTCGGCGAATACGCACTTGGACGGGCGACCAAACGCGCACTGCTTGCGGCCGAAGGCCTCGAGATTCCCGTCGCCGCGTAGTTACTGGTGCTGTACTTCTAGCGATATCTGGAGCTTCCGCCGATCCGGGTCCAATCCGGGAGCGGTGTTTCAGCTGGCGCGGCCGGGGCTGAGGCGCCGTTGCTCGGTGTCGCCGACGGCAGGATCTGCTGCTCGCCCGGGAGCGAGATCTGCTGTCGCTGAGCAACCGCAGTGCCCTCCCGCGTCGCGTCGAACCTCGCGGGCCACCACAGCTTCTCGCCGAGCATGAAGCCCAGCGCCGGCACAAGAAGCGTGCGCACGATCAACGCATCAAAGAGCACACCGATCGCGATCGCAAATCCGATCTCTGTGAGCACGGTCATCGGCATCGCCGCCATCACGAAGAAGGTCCCCGCGAGCACGATTCCCGCCGACGTGATCACGCCTCCGGTGACGATCAGCCCGCGCCGCATCGCTTCACGCGCACCATACTTTGCCGCCTCCTCGCGGACGCGCGCCATCAAGAAAATGTTGTAGTCGACGCCCAACGCGACGAGGAAAATGAAGACGAATATCGGGACGTACTCGTCCACTCCCGAGTAGCCGAAGATGTTGTCGAAGGCCCAGAAGCTTGCACCCATCACGGCAAGGAACGACGCGACCACGGTGATCATCAGCAATAGCGGGGCAATCAGCGAACGCAGCAGTATCAAGAGGATCAAGAAGACGACCAGAAGCACCAGCGGCATGATCAGCTTGTTGTCCTTCGCAGCGAAGTTTCTGCTGTCCGACTCGATCGCTGTTGCACCTGAGACCAGCGCTGTCCCTCGCGAGACCTGCGCTATCTGAGTTCGCACGCGCGCGACGGCATCGATCGCTGCGTCGCTGTATGGGCTGTATTTCAATGTGGCTTCGATTCGCGTGGCGCCCTCGCCCGGTTGGATGATTCCGACCGTGGCAACATCACCGGAGCGTTTGAGCGTGCGCGTCACGCGCCCGACCTGACGCGGGTCCGAGACGAGCACCGTCATCGGGCCTGTCGCACCTGGCGGCAGTGCCTGCTCGAGCACGCGCATGCCCTCGACGGAGTCAACGGAGTTGCGGAAGCTGTTGGTGATGTCGAGGCCGCCCGGACGGTTGAGCAGGCCGAGGGCCATCACGCCCATCAGCGCGAAAACCACGAGCGTGACCATCCCCGGCTTGCGGGCGATCACGGCTGCGAGGCGCGACCAGAAGTTGACCGGCAGCGCTGCGGAAGAAGTTCCCGACCGCGGGATGAACGGCCAGAAAACGGGTCGGCCGCCGATCAGCAGAAGCGCCGGCAAGAGCGTGAGCATCGCCAACATCGCGATCGCGATGCCCATTGCACCGATCGGCCCTGCTCCGGCCGTCGCGTTGACGTCGGCGAGCATCAGGCAGAGCAGCGCCGCGATCACGGTCGCCGCAGAGGCGAGGATCGTCGGACCACAACGCGTCAGCGCCACTGCCATCGCCTCGTGCGCGTTCTCGCGGTGGCGTAGCTCATCGCGATATCGCGCGATGATCAGCAACGCATAGTCCGTGCCAACGCCGAAGACAAGCACCGTCATCAGAGCTGCCGACTGAGAGGTGATCGTTGCACCGCGTTCGGCGAGTTCAGTGCCGAGGCCGCGCGAGGTGACCTCGGCGATGCCGACGGCCGTGAGTGGCAGTAGCCAGAGGAATGGGCCGCGGTAGATCAGAAGCAACAGGAACGAGATCAGCAGCACGGTTCCAAGCAGCAGATTGCCGTCGATCGTGTCGAAGATCTCGGCCTGGTCATTGAAGAAGCCGGCCTGTCCCGTCAGGTTCACCGTCATGTCGGGTGGAGCCTTGGCTGCGAGGGCTTCGAGCTGCGCATTGGCGGCGAACAGCACCTCCTTTGAGCCTTTGGCGCGCATCTGGAAATAGATTGCTGCGGTCTTGCGGTCCTTCAGAAAGAGCGGTGCTGGCTTGCCGAACTGACCCTCGACGGGCTGTTTGGTCAGCGCCGCCGTCGCGGCCAGCACCGCGGCCTTGTCCTGCTTCGTCATCCCGTCGGAGTTCTGGTAGACGAGCAGGCCCGTCAACAGCTCATCCCCGAAGGCTTTTTCTTCAATATGGATCGCCTTCAGCGACTCCGCCGATTGCGGCAGATAGTTGGCGTCTTTGTTGTTCTGCGCGTCGTTGAACCCGAGCGCGGAGCTACCGAAGAGTAATAAAATTGCTGTCCAGCCAGCCAGAAATAACCATTTCGTCCTTCGGCCAGCAGGTAAGCGGAATACATTCATTCGGAGTTACAGAAGATTAGGGAGAGCATCGGCAATACCTACCTAGAACGGAGGACTGCCGCAAAAGTTGCACGTTCGATCTACAAGATCGGCAGATAACGTTCAAGCTCCCACTGCGTGACCTGCGTGCGGTAGCTCTCCCACTCGTTGCGCTTGATTTCGATGAAGCGCTTGAACATGTGCTCGCCAAGCGTGCGCAGCACGAGTTCAGAGGCCGAGGCGATCTCGACGGCTTCTCCCAAGGTCTCCGGCAGGTGTTCGACGCCCAGGCGACGGCCCTCCTCGGAGTTCAGGTGGTAGAGGTTCTTCTCCATTGGTTCGGGCAGTTCGTAGCCCTTTTCGATTCCTTCGAGTCCAGCCTGAAGCAGTGCGGCAAAGGTCAGATACGGGTTGCACGCCGGGTCCGGGCAGCGCAGTTCGGCGCGCATCGCCTGTCCGTCGGCGTTTGAGCCGGTCGAGCGGTACGGAGGGACGCGCACCAGCGCAGAGCGGTTGCGGCGCGACCAGGCGAGGTACACTGGCGCCTCAAATCCCGGCACGAGGCGCTTGTACGAGTTGACCGACTGGGCAAAGATTGCGCAAATCTCGCGGGCGTGTGTGAGCTGGCCGGCGATGAAGGCCTTGCCGGTCTCTGAGAGCTTGTAGCGGTCGTTCTCGTCGTAGAAGGCGTTCTTGCCGTCCCTGAAGAGCGACTGGTGGGTGTGCATGCCTGAGCCGTTCTCATCAAAGAGCGGCTTGGGCATGAAGCTCGCGTGGTAGCCGTACTGCTGGGCGTACTCCTTGACGACGATGCGGTAGGTCATGCAGTCGTCGGCCATCTTCATTGCGTCGGCGTAGCGCATGTCGATCTCGTGCTGCGAAGGGCCAGCCTCGTGGTGGGTGTACTCGACGTGAATACCCATCTTCTCGAGGGCGAGCACGGTGTCGCGGCGAATGTCTGAGCCGGCGTCGAGCGTGGTCAGGTCGAAGTAGCCGCCGGTGTCTAGCGGAACCGGGCCGGCGCCGGGCACGACCTCGCTGTCCTTGAAGTAGTAGTACTCGAGCTCCGGGGCGACGTTGAAGACATCGAAGCCCATGTTCTGAGCGCGCTGAACGGCGCGACGAAGTGCGTGGCGCGGGTCGCCCTCGTACGGCTGAAGGTCCGGGGTGACGATGTCGCAGAACATTCGAGCTACGCCCTGCTCTTCTGGACGCCATGGAAGGATCGAGAAGGTCGATGGGTCCGGCATCGCGACCATGTCGGACTCTTCTATTGCGTTGAAGCCGGTGATCGAGGAGCCGTCAAAGCTCGCGCCACCATCGAAGGCGTCGCGCAGCTCGGCGCTGTTGATCGAGAAACTCTTGAGCTGACCGAGGATGTCGGTGAACCAAAGTCGCACGAAGCGAATGTCGTGCTTCTCGACCTCGCCGAGAACATTTACGGGCGTTTTTGTATCCGGCACGGGCCTCTCCTGGAATCAGCGGCGCGACGGATCGATCGCACCGGGGCGAATCCTAGTGGGCTGAGCGCGCGGACGCTCGACCGTGTTGGACAGCTTGCTCAGGTACCGGTGGCGATCGCTACGAGAATCATGAAGACACCCATGAACAGCGCCCACTGGGCGGCGCGGTCGGGGCGACGGTCGTAGCGGTCGATCTGCACCGCGAGGCTGCGCTGAGCATTTCGTCTTTGGACACCGCTGCGGCGCGGCGGAGTGGCTTGGCCAGAGATCTTGACGGTGCGGACGCCATCGGCGTCGATGCGGGACTTCTCTTCTACTGGGGCGCGGCGAGCGCGCTCGGGGCGAGGTGCGTGGGATTCTGCGCGACGAGCGCGCGCGGCGGCGCGGTCGTAGCTCGCGTGAGCGCGCGGCTGTAAAGACGTGCGAACACCACCCCTCTGATCAGAAGGGCGACCGTACGTCTCTAGATCGTGCTCATCACCGATGACCGGCTCGCGAAACGAACTCACTTCAGTGCTTCCTCTTTCATAGTGCTTACGGGGTTAGCTGACGGACTCGCGAGAAAGAGTCTCGCTACGCGCCGGACGTGAGTCCTTTGCGATTCGCCCCTGCCATTTATGCCGAATGGCATCAATGACACTGGGTCCCCCGCGTCTTGAACGATTCTGCAGGCCTAAGTGCAAAATCAGACTTCAGCGGATACTGGAGCAGGATGCTAACAAGGCTGCCCGACGACTGTCCACCAAAAAACCTGCAAATCCCCGCAAAATGGCGAAAATTAGCTCGAACGAACGGCCTTATTGGTAAACCTGGACCCGGTTGCTAGCTTTGCGCGCCGATGGTTCTCGTCTTCGGCGCCACAGGATTTTCCGGATCTCTTGTCGTCCAGCGACTGGTCGAACGAGGGATTCCCGTGCGCATCGCGGCGCGCTCGCAGGAGAAGCTCGAGTTGCTTTCGGATCGTTTCGGAGGATTGGAAACAGCGCTCGCGGACGTTGCACATCCCGGCACCGTGGCCCGCGCTGCCGCGGGCACGGAGCTGATGATCACAACCGTCGGGCCGTACACGAGTTCCGGCCATGTTGCGGCCGAGGCGGCGCTCGGCGCTGGCGTACCGTACATCGACATCTCCGGCGAGCCCGGCTGGCTGCGTCGCGTATTCATTGAGTTCGGCCCGCGCGCGGCGAGCCTAGGACTCGCAATGCTCCCCGCCTTCGGTTACGACTACGTGCCCGGCAACCTCGCTGGTGCGATCGCGCTCGAGCGGGGCGGAGAGGCCGCTGTGCGCGTTGACATCGGATACTTCCTCCGCGGAAAGAGCAGGCGCACGACTGAATCCTTCAGTCAGGGGACGCTCGACTCGTTGAAGGCATCCTCCAAGGAGGTTCCGTACGAGTTTCGCGATGGCGCCCTCGCTGATGTCACGGGCGCCAAGCGCATCCTCGAATTTGAGTTCGACGGCGAGCAGGTCACGGCGGTCGCGATCGGAGGCACCGAGCACTTTGCTCTCCCCCGCCTCGCCCCGTGGCTGACCGACGTGAACGTCGGACTCGGGTGGTTCACCCCCAGCGGCGAAAACGAATCCTTGACGGAGATCGTGCCGGCCGATGGCCCGACCGAGGAAAGTCGCGCCAAGGCCCGCACCAACGTGATCGCGATCGCACGTGACGCGGCGGGCACCGAGCTGGCCGAGGTCCGCGTCGATGGTCCCAATCCGTACGACCTCAGCGGCGTGCTGACGGCGTGGGCTGCCGAGCGGATGCTCGCGGGCGCAGTGACAGGCACGGGAGCGCTGGGGCCGGTCGATGCGTTCGGGCTGGAGCAGCTTCGAGCTGGCTGCGAAGAAGTTGGCCTTACGGCCGGCTGAGAAGTACTACTTGCCGGCGACTGCTGCGACGTATGCAGACACGAGTTTGCTGTCCTCGCCAGAGAGCAGGCCAGCCGGCATCTGCTTGCCGGTGACTCCGCCGGTCTTGATCGCGCCTTCGACGCGGGCGGCAGTTGCCTTCGGGTCCGCGCCGGGCGTGCCGAGCGCGACGTCGAGGTCCGGGCCGTAGACGCCACGGGCGTTGGCCGCACTGAGGGAGTGGCAGCTGGCGCAGGTCTGGCGGAAAATGACTGCGCCTTCGCGCTCGGTCTTCGTTGAGTTCAGCGTGTAGGTACCGACATCACTGGGGACTCGGTTGCTGGTCTTGCTCAGCACGACTGCCGGAAGACCGACGACGAGAAAGATGGCTCCGAGCGCGATGGCAATCTTTGCGCCGCCGTCCATGCTCCCCTTGTAGGAGGGCTTGGCGTCTTTGTCGCGCGTGATGTACATCGCGACAATCAAGACGGCGAGGGCAGCGACTACCCACACGAGGACGAAAAGCAAGGCGTTCATCGGCGCGCATCATATACGGCTCAAAGACGGTCTTTTGTGCCGATCGAAGCTTGCGCGAATGCAAATGCCCATAAGAAAGACCCGCACGAGGCGGGCCTTTCCCTTAGCAAGCCGATAAGCCGGATTCTGTCGTTGAACGGCCATCTATCTCTGCCCTACTCAGGCTTGCGCCCTGTAAGGCGGGGGCTTCACCGAAGCCGCGGACTACTCGGGCCTGAGCCCTTCGCACTCCTATGTCTTGGATCTACCTCCTGCGAGCTACCTGGATCTCCGCGAGCAGCCTCAACGATCCTGTTTGCTCTTGCACCTGATGGGGTTTACCTAGCCGCTACGTCACCGCAACGCTGGTGCGCTCTTACCGCACCGTTTCACCCTTACCGTTCGCGCTTCCGTGAGCCGAAGCCCCTCTCCGCACGACTTAGGCGGTTATTTTCTGTGGCACTTTCCGTCGGCTTTCGCCGCGTCGGGATCTGACCCCCGACCATCACTGCTCTCTGGTGTCCGGACTTTCCTCGACGACTTCCGTTTCCGGATGTCCCCGCGGCCGTCTGGCTTGCAGAAACTGACAAGGTCATTCTAGAGCTTCCGCAAGATCCCGTGTGCGGAATGCAAGCCGTATTTTGTTCCAAAGAGCGGGATATTCAACGAACGATCCAGAGATCAGCGACCGACGTCGGGAATTTCTCCGCGAATCCAACTGCGGTATCCCGAGTCGAGCTCAAGCTTCCAGATCGGCGCCTCGGCCTTGACGCGGTCGATCGCCTCGCGGGCCGCTGCAAATGCCGCAGGTCGATTGCGCGAGGAGACGGCCACAATCACGCTCGGCTCGTTCAGCGGGACTGCCCCGATGCGATGTTCGATCGCCACCGCTTCGAGCTTGTAGGTCTCAAGCAGCTGCGCGACGATTCGTTCGATTCGCGCCTGTGCCATCTCTTCATAGGCCTCGTACTGGAGCATCTCGACGTCGCGCGTCGTTCCGGTGAAGGTGACGATTGCGCCTGTGCCATCGGTCATGACCATGTCGTGGAGCTTCTGCAGGTCCAGCCGCTCGGATGTGACTCGAACATAGGCCGGCGCTCCTCCGGAGATCGGCGGGATCAGCGCGAGCTCGTCGCCGGGCTCGACGATCAGGCTCGGGTTGGCGTACTCCCTGTTGACTGCCAGGCGGACCGAATCATTCAATCCGTAGGCCTCATCAAGGCCAGCGGCCTTCAGCGTCTTGGCGATCACTGACGAGGCACGCACGCCGCGCGGCAGGTCAAGCGTGATCACCCGCGTGTCGGCGAGCTCAGCGACCCATGCGAACAGCTTGACGTCTGCGCTGAAACGCTCGACGGGCTTGCGCGCGGCCGGCTCCTCCGGGGTGGCGGAGCCGGTTCCGCGACGATGCAGGGCACGCTGGCGGTTAGACATCAACCTTCTCGCATTCGACGAATAGTCCGTTGTGAGCGGCGCTCTCACCTGGTGGCAGTGTGGCAAGGGCGTTGCAGTCGGCGATCACGGTCACGTCATCGGACTCTGTTCGGCGCGGGGCGAAGCTACGGGCGCCGAGCAGTGTGGTGGTCCGTCCGGGAAGGGCCAGTGAGCGACCGTTGCCACGTTGCACTGCCTCGGTGAGCTCGGCTTCGAATCGAACCGGCATCGCTTGGCCGAGCATCTGGCGGATGTGGCGTCGCACGTAGAGCTGGAAGCACACCCAGCTCGACAACGGATTGCCGGGCAGGCAGAAGACCGTCACGCGGCGCGATCCGACGGGAAGCACCGCGACTGCGAAGCGGCGCCCGGGCCGAGCGGACGTGCCCGAGAGGATCAGCTCTCCCCCCAGCTCATCGATTGCCCCGGCGACGTGGTCGTGGTCGCCAACCGAGATTCCGCCTGAGGTCACTACGAAATCGGCGTCTGTTGCAGCCGCGCCGAGAAGCTCGCGTACAGCCACGCGATCGTCTCCGGCGTAGCGGTGACTCGAAACTGCGCAGCCCGCGCCACGCATCAGCGCACCGAGCATCGGCGAATTGCAGTCGTAGACCGCTCCGGCGACGATCGGATCGCCGGGCGCGAGCAGTTCGTCGCCGCCGCCGATCATCGCTGCGCGCGGGCTGCGGCGCACCGGAACGTGGGCGATGCCGAAGGCGGCGACCATCGCCAGCTCCCCCGCACTGATCCTCTGGCCTGCTGCGACGAGCAGGTCGCCTTCGCGCTTGTGGCGCCCGGCCTTGCGGACGAACTCGCCGGCCAGCGGCGCAACGTCCACGACCAGCTGTCCGTCAATCTCGCGGCCTTCTTCGACCGGCACAACCGCGTCTGCTCCGATCGGCAGTTCGGCGCCTGTCGAGATGCGCACGGCGCTTGCCGCCAGCAACGAGTCCCCGAATGGGACGCCGGCGCGAGACTCGCCGAGCAACTTGAACTGGCGCGCGCCCGAGGCTGCGCGGACGGCCCAACCGTCCATTGCCGAGTTCGAGAATCGCGGGTACATCGCGTCGGCCTCGAGGTCCTTGGCGAGGATTCGGCCATGAGCATCGGCTGCGTTGATCACCTCGACGCCGACCGAGTCGGCGAGCTCGACCGAGAGCTTCATCGCCTCGTTGATCGAGGCGTCGCGCGTGATTGTTGACTCGCTAGATTCGCTCACATGGACCACCTGACGCACCTCGATGAAAGCGGCGCCGCGCGCATGGTTGACGTGGGCGACAAGGCTGTTACTGACCGACGCGCAGTTGCTGGCGGTCGTGTCTCGATGTTTCCCGAGACGGCCGCGCTAGTTGCTGCCGGGAATGCTCCCAAGGGCGACGTGATTGGCACTGCGCGCATCGCGGGGATCCAGGCCGCCAAGCGCACCGCCGAGTTGATCCCACTGGCACACAACGTGCCGCTGTCGTTCGTGGATGTTCGGCTCGACGTAGATGCCGAGGCCGGGATCGTCACTATCGAGTGCGAGGCGCGCACGATGGATCGAACCGGCATTGAGATGGAAGCGTTGACCGGCTGCAGCGTCGCCGCGCTGACCCTGTACGACATGGTCAAGGGGGTTGAGCGCGGAGTGCGGATCGAAGGGATCAAGCTGCTCGAGAAGTCCGGCGGCAAGTCCGACTGGAAGGCGTCTGACTGAATGCGCGTCGCGGTGCTGACGATCAGCAGCTCGCGCAAAGAGCACAACGACGCCAGCGGCGACGCGCTCGTTGAGGCGATCGACGCGGCAGGGTTTGACCTCTCCGCTCGGGAGCTTGTCTCTGATGATCGCTCTGCAATCGAGTCGAAGTTGAAGTCACTCGCCGGCGTTGCGGACTGCGTACTCACGACGGGCGGCACCGGGATCACCGCCGACGATGTGACACCTGAGGCAACTCTGGCCGTATGCGATCGCGAAGTTCCGGGCATCGCCGAGGCGCTGCGTGCTTCGTCAACGGCGGAGACGCCGATGGCGATGCTCTCGCGGGCCGTCGCAGGGACGCTCGGGAACACGCTCATCGTGAACCTTCCCGGCAGTCCGAAGGCCTGCCGCCATTGCTTCGCAGCGTTGGAGCCTGTGCTCGAACACGCATCGGCCCAGTTGAACCGCTGACGGTGCGTGCTGGCTGCTCGATGCGGCCGCGCTCAATCCGAAGAATGCTCGCGCAGATGCGACGAAGTCGCGGGAGGTCGTGGCCCGCGATCACAATCGGCGCGCCACCGATGTTCGCTCGGTGGAGGATGAACTGTTCGACCAGTTCGGCTGAGTCGAGATCCAGCCCGGCGAACGGTTCGTCGAGCAAATACATCTCGCGTGAAGGCACGAGCGCCCGTGCCAGCGCGGCGCGTCGGCGCTGACCTCCAGATAGCGCCGCCGGGAGATTCTTGGCGCTGGCAAGCAGGCCGAGTTCGTCGAGAGCGCGTTCGCCGATCTCACGTGCTTCACGCTTTCGCATCCCTGACGCGCGCAACGGATAGGCGACGTTGTCGAGAGCGGACATGTGCGGGAACAGCCCGTCACGCTGACCGAGGTAGCCGACCTCGAGGTCTGGAATCGAGCCGCGTGCTTCGGGCTCGAGTCCGGCGAGGGCGCGGATGATGCTGGACTTTCCCGAGCCAGATGGTCCCACCAGCGCGACCGCGCCTTCGATCCTTAGACTCACATCGACATCAAACTCCGTGCGCTCCAGACGCACTTCTGCATTGACCGTGCTCATCGCGTCTCCCACTGGGGACGCGATCCGTAGATTCGGGCGGCTACTGAGATCGCGATCGTCAATACGAGCAGCAGTACGGCCAGCGCAAAAGCGGCGTCCTCGTTCGCGTCGAGCGAGCCGTAGATCGCCAACGTGATCGTCTGCGTGACTCCGGCGACGCTTCCGGCGAAGATCATCGTCGCGCCGAACTCTCCAAGCGCACGCGCGCCCGAGAGCGCCAGCCCGCTGAGCATTCCGCTCCTGGCAAGCGGCAGCTCGACCTGCATGAAGTGACGCATCGGGCCCGCTCCGGTGGTCCGCGCGGATTCGAGCACGTCGGGCTCACAGGCCGAAAAGGCCGTCTGCGCCTGGCGGATGTAAAGCGGCGCCGCGACGAAGGTGAGCGCGAACACCACGGCCACGCGGGTGAACGAAACCTGCAGTCCAAACTGCGCCAGCAGTTCGCCGATCGGACCGCCCTCGCCGAACGCCGCGAGCAGCGCGATCCCGGCGACTGCCGGCGGCAGAACGAGCGGGAGATCAAAGAGGACCTCGAGAGCGCTGAGCAAGGGGCCACGCTCGCCGCGGGCGAGGAGGTATGCGACCGGAGTCCCGAAGGCAACGATCAGCAACAGCGCGCAGGTGACGGCGCCAAGGCTGATCATCAGCGCGTACATCGACTCGGGTCGAGCGAGTTCTTGCAAGGCCGTGTGTGGCGAGATCTGCGTCACGAGCGCGAGCAGCGGGACGAGAACAAATGCAGCCGCGACTCCGACCGCCAGGGCAAAGCCGGTGCCCGCCAAGCGCTTGTGCGCCAGCGCGGTCACGGGGTTCAGCCGCCGATCTGGGACATGCTTCGTCCGGGTTGCGTGAAGAATTCGTTGCCGATCTGATGGCCAATGGGCTTGCGCCAGATCGCGCTGCTGATCAAGTCTTCGAGTTCTCCGTTGGTGACGCCGTCGCGCATCGGGCCGCGTAGGTCGGTCTCGCCGAGGGCGAAGAGGCAGGTTCTGAGCTGACCGTCAGCGGTCAGGCGCGCGCGATCGCAGGTGCCGCAGAACGGTTCGCTCACCGGGCTGACGAAACCCAGCTCACCGGCGTTGTCGGCAAAGGCGAAACGGCTGGATGTCGCAGCCGACTCATTGGGCAACGGCACAAGGTCGTGCACCGACTCGACGACCCTGCGGATCTCGGCGCCGGTGAGCAGGACGTCGTCACTCCACTTCTCATCAGCATCGAGTGGCATGAATTCGAGGAAACGCACGACGTACGGCTTGCGCCTGGCGAGCTCTGCGAAGCCGAGAATCTCGAGGTCAGACATGCCGCGCACGGCCACGACGTTCACCTTGATCGGCCCGAGCTGCGGATACCTCTCAAGCGCGGCAAGACCAGACAGCACCTTCTGAAGTCCGTTGCGACGCGTGATTTCGCGGTATCGCTCTGGCGTCAGAGCATCGAGGCTCACGTTCACGCGCGTAAGTCCCGCATCGATCAGTGGCTCGATCATCGACTCGAGCAGGATGCCGTTGGTAGTGAGCGAAATGTCCTCGATCGCGTGGATCGCCGCAATGCGTTCGACCAGTTCGGGGAGTCCGCGCCGCACCAGCGGTTCGCCGCCGGTCAGGCGCACGCTGCGCACCCCAAGCTCGGCAAACAGCGACACGAGGCGCTCGATCTCTGCGAACTCGAGCTCCTCCTCCTTCGGGGCCCACGCGAGACCCTCGGCTGGCATGCAGTAGTGGCAGCGAAGATTGCAGCGGTCGGTCACGGAGATGCGCAGATCGCCGATCTCCCGTCCGAAGGTGTCAACCAATGCGCCGCGCGTCATCGCTCTACTCCGACTCTCCGGGCAACAGCCAGACCGTTCCATCGCGTACTTCGAGCGGGTAGGTCTGAACGGTTTCGCTCTGGTCCTTTACGGTGCCATCGCGAAGGTCGATACGCCAGCCATGAAGCGGACAGGTCACGCATGCGTCGGCGAGGATTCCGTCCGAAAGCGGCCCGCCCTGATGCGGGCAGTCGTTGTCGATCGCGAAGAATCCGGCGGCGGTGTTGAACACCCCAACGCGACGGTTGACCAACGCGACGCTGCGGCCTTCGCCGAACGGAACGTCGGCCTCCAGGCAGATCGCAATCGCACCCTGCGGGAGCGACGGATCTGTACCGACGGCCGTCTCGAGCGGTCTCATGCATTTCCTCCTTCGATCAGCGCTGCGGCCGGTGGACCGACCGGTGCCAGCGCGGGCTCGCTGTCGAGCTCTGAGAACTGCCTGGGATGTACGGGGTTGTTGCGTTCGAGCCACGGGTCCACGACCGCGGCCTTCGCGATGCGGAAGCGCTCACGCAGACGGTCGGGTTCGCCCGATTCCTCATTGAGGATCGCTTCCTTTATGAAGTCAAGTCCGACGCGTTCCACGTAGCCATATGTGCGTTCGAGGTACTCCGCGTTCTCGCGGTAGTGCTGAAGGAAGGTCGTCGAAATGCGCATCGCTTCGGCCTTCGTGTCCACTGTCGCGAGGATGTCGCCTTCGCGAACAGAAGCTCCGGCAGCTCCGCCGATACGGATCTGCCAGCCGCCTTCGACGGCGATCAATCCGATGTCCTTGGTACTTGCCTCGGCGCAGTTGCGCGGGCATCCCGAGACGGCGGCCTTGACTTTGTGCGGCGTGTAGAGACCCTCCCACTCGTGCTCGAGTTCGATGCCGGTCGCGATCGAGTCATCAAGACCGAAGCGACAGAAGTTCTCGCCGACGCAGGTTTTCACAGTTCTTACCGCCTTGGCATAGGCGTGACCAGAGGGCATGTCGAGCTCTTCCCAGATCGCCGGCAGGTCTTCCTTCTTGATGCCAAGCAGGTCGATCCGCTGACCACCGGTGATCTTCACCATCGGCACGTTGTACTTGTCAGCGACGTCAGCGATTCGGCGCAATTCGTCGGGAGAGGTCACGCCGCCGTAGATGCGCGGCACGACCGAAAACGTTCCGTCCTTCTGGATGTTCGCGTGGACGCGGTCATTGATATACCGCGCGTGGCGCTCCTCGCGGTGGCGGTTGTCGTTGATCTCGGAAACGAGATATGCGATGCCCGGCTTGCATCCACCACATTCGCGGGTAGCGCCGCAGCACTCGGCAACTTCGCTGACCGACTTCGCGCCGTTCTCGCGGATCGAATTGGCGATGTCCTCGCCGGTGAGTTTGCGGCATGGGCAGAGATAGGCCTGCTCGTCGCCGGCGCCGCCGGTTTCGATCTGGACCAATTCAGTGACGAGTGACCTGCACGTTCCGCATCCGGCGCCGGCGCGCGTGACGGCAACTACCTCCTGGGTGCCGGTAAGTCCACGCTCGCGAATCGCATCGACGATCTCGCCCTTGCAGACTCCGTTGCAGTTGCAGACCTGGGCGCTGTCAGGCAGTTCGGCCGCCGTGGCCTCGCTCGCTTTGGAGAGCGTCTCGAGCGGGTTGATCACCTCGGCGCCGGTCTTGGCTTTGTCGAGGAGCAGCTCGTAGCCGCGCGTGTCGCCCATCAGCACGGCACCCGTGAGCTTGCCGTTGATAACTGCGAGCTTGCGGTAGACGCCCGCTTCGGGATCGCTGACCGTCACGGTCTCGCCGCTCGCGATGTCACCGATCGAAACGAGGTCGACGCCCATCACCTTGAGTTTGGCGCTCGGGATCGATCCGCTGTAGGCCGCGGCGTCGATTCCGGCGATGTTGCGCGCGGCAACCTCGCACTGGTCATAGATCGGGGCGACGATTCCATAGACGATGCCGTTGTGCTGGGCGCACTCTCCGACCGCAAACACGCCCGCCGCCGAGGTCTGCATCGCGTCGTCAACGACCACACCGCGCTCCACGTTCAAGCCGGCTTCCTTCGCCAGGTCAGTTCGTGAGCTGATTCCAACGCTCATCACGACGAAGTCGCAGTCGAGCGTGTCGCCGTCGGCGAAGCGCAGGCCGGTCGCGTGATCCTCGCCCATGATCTCCACGGTCGATCGCTCAGTGAGAACCTCGACGTTGATTTCCTTCATCGCCGCGAGCAAGAGGTCCGCTGCGGGTTGGTCCAGCTGGCGCTCCATCAGGCGATCCATCAGGTGCACGACTGTGACGTCGCAACCGAGCGCCGCCAAAGCCTTCGCAGCCTCGAGGCCAAGCAATCCGCCGCCGATCACGGCCGCGCGTCTGCCCGGCGCTGCCTTCTCGACGATCATCTCGCAGTCGACCGGGTAGCGGTATAGATAGACGCCGTCGCGGTCGATCCCCGCGATCGGCGGCACGAGCGCTTCACTGCCGGTCGCAAGGCAGACGCTGTCGAACTCGCGCGACTCGTCGCCGAGCGTCACGATGCGTGTTGTTGTGTCCACGGCACTCACGCGCTCGCCGACCACGCACTCAATCTTGTTGTCCTCGTACCACTCATCCGGGCGCAGGCGCAGGTCTGCGACCTCGGCACCCTTCTCGATCAGCTCGGTGAGACGAACGCGGTCATAAGGCAGGTGCGCCTCACCGCAGTAGAGCGTGATCGGCAGGTTGCTGTCGTGCTTGCGTACCGCCTCGATCAGTGCCTGGGCGGCCATTCCGCCGCCGATCACTGCAAGGCCCTTGGGCGCTGCGTTGCTCATGATGCCCTCTCTTCGTTGCCAGTTTGTTGATGGGCTCGCGGTCGCGGGGCTCGCACGATCGTTCCGTCGTGCGCGATGCGCGGAACGCCGCCGCGCGCGAGTTCCTGGTCCTTGTAACGACGAAGACCTTTAAAAATGCATTGCGAAAACCATTCGCCAGCTGGGTGGTAGAGCTTTACCCACTGCTTGTGCGCGGTGCACCAGCCGAAGTTCAGTCCACTCTCGTCGCGCTCGAAGTTCTTGCAGTCGCGGCAGTCGCGCAGCTTCACGCGGCGCTCGTCGACGACGTCGTCGAGCATGCGCAATGTGCCGTCCTGGTTGATCGCGTCCACTACGCCTCCTCGAGAAGATGGAATCGGTCGATCAGGCCCTGAGGAACCGCGCCGTCGACGTCGCCGACCTTGGTCTCCCACGGACCTGCGTCCATGTGGTCGGTGAGGCTCAGCGCGCAGACCCACTTGACGCCCTTGTAGCCCCAGAGGTATGGCGGCTGCAGCCAGCGCACCGGACCGCCATGAATCACGGGCAGTGCCTCGCCCTCGAGCTCAAGTGCGAACCAGCCATCACGCGCCTGCTCGATCGGGACGCAGGACGCATAGGGACTGTCGGCCGCAGCGAAACGCACGTGCGTCGCGGCAGCCTGGACTCCGGCGGCGTCGATCAACTTGCCCGCCGGTACCCCGACCCAATTGACCTTCGGTCGGCTCCAACCCCAGACACAGTGGAAATCGCTACTGATCGGCTCGGTGCCGAACGAGCGCAGCGTTTCGAGTGAAAACTCAATGGGCACATCGACGAGGCCGCCGACGGAGACCGTCCACTCATCGCGCTGCGGCGGTTCGAGTTCAAGGTGCACAGGCGCAAGCTGATCAATCAGCCGCTGGACTCGCGGCTTCCCGTTCTCGAACGGCAATGGCGACGGGCGGTCTCCCGCTCCACCCGACGCCACCTCGCCATCCTGGCTCTCACTGTTCATCCGTGAACTCATTTCCTCGCCATCAGACCTTGTCCGCGTCGGGCTTGCTCTCCGAGCTGACCGACTGCTTGAACTCACGCATTCCGCCGCCCAGGCCGCGACCAAGTTCAGGCAGCTTCTTTGGTCCGAAGACGACGAGCGCGATCGCCAGGACAATTCCTATTTCCAGCGGTCCGATTCCGGGCATCATGCTGCTTCCTCCGTGACTTCAGGGATCGCCAACTCGTGTTCGAGCAGGTAGACGAGTCGCTCGCGGACGCGCTGAAATTCCGGATCGCGCGCGATCTCTGCGCGGTCACGCGGGCGCTCGATGTTCACTTCGATGATTTCTGCAATCGAAGGCTTCGGCGGGTTACCCATCACGACGATGCGGTCGGCCAGGAAGATCGCCTCCTCGATTCCGTGCGTGACCATCACGACGGTCTCGGTCTCGGCCTCCTTGGACCACATGTCGATCAGCTGCTGCTGCAGGTTGGAGCGCGTCAGCGCGTCGAGCGCGCCGAACGGTTCGTCGAGCAGCAGGACCTTGGGGCCGACGGCGAAGGCACGTGCAACCGCAGTGCGCTGGCGCATGCCGCCGGAGATCTCGCCCGGCTTCTTGTCTTTGTGAATCCACAGGCCCGTGCTCCGGATGTATTTTTCGGCGATCGCACGATTGTCGTCGGCCGAGCGATCCTTGCGTGCCGAGAGCGTTGCCTCGACGACGTTGTCGTAGACCGACATCCATGGCAGCAGCGAGTAATTCTGAAAGACGATCGCGCGGTCGGGACCGGGGCCTTCGACGCGAAAGCCGTCGAGCACGACCTTTCCGCTGGTTGCCGGCTCCAGGCCGCCGATCACATTGAGCAGAGTTGATTTGCCGCAGCCGCTGTGCCCGATGATCGCTACAAACTCGCCCGTCTCGATCGCCAGGTCAACGCCGCGGAGCACCTCCTGCGAACCCGACGTGGTGCTGAACGACTTTCGAATCGCAGTGATGTCAAGCGACATTTAGACCATCTCCTTATAGGCAACGCGGGCTTGCAAGCGGCCAAAGCCGAAGTCGAGTGCCATGCCGATGAAGCCGATCAGGAAGATCGCCGCCGCGACGTTGGCGAGGTTCGACGCGTTGTATGCGTCCCAGACGTAGAAGCCGATTCCGGTCCCGCCCGAGAGCATTTCGGCCGCGACGATCACCATCCAGGCGATGCCCATCGAGATGCGCATTCCAGTCACCACCGACGGCAGGCTGTAAGGCAACAGCACGTGGCGCACGTACTTGACCCGACTGAACTGGAAGACCCGCGCAACGTTTTTGTGGGCCTGCGGGACCGACGAGACGCCGAAGGCGGTATTCAGGAGCGTCGGCCAGATTGAGGTGATGAAGATCACGAAGATCGCGGCCAACGGCGCAGCCTTGAGAACGACCAGTCCGAGCGGAAACCAGGCCAGCGGCGATACCGGGCGCAGCAACTGCACTACTGGATTGAACATCGCCCAAGCTGACTTGCTCGCTCCCATCAGAAATCCAAACGGGACGGCGACTACGGTCGCGATTCCGAACCCGATGAACACGCGTTGCAGCGAAGTCACCAGCTGGATTCCAATCCCCTTGTCATTGGGGCCGTTGTCCTGAAACGGAGTCCTCAGAAGTTCGATCAGCGCGCTGATCGATTCTGCTGGAGTGGGCAGTCCATCGGAGAAGGCCGCGATCATCGCCCAGAGGGCGAATAGCGCGGCAAATCCCGCGGTTCCCAGGGCGATCGTCAGGCCGACGCTCCCGAGCCGATCGACGAGCTTGCCGCCACGTTGGGCGGCTGACCGGCGCGGTGCCTTGTCGAGCCGGGCAGCTCCGGCCTCTGCCGCGACCGCTTCGATGTGGGTATCGGGGGTCATGCGCGGTTGGCCTCCTTCTGCGGGTCCTTGGGGTCGAAGTAGGTGTTGTCGAGCTTCACCGTGAACGGGTCCATACCGTCGTCGGGCACCTTCACGCCCTCGGACTTGGCGACCTCCGCGTAGAGATCACTGAGCAGCACGCTCTCGGCAATCTTCTCGTAGGCCGGAGCCTTGTCGAGGTAGCCGAACCGCTGGTACTGCGCGAGAAACCAGATGACTTCGCTCGCTCGCGGAACGTTGGTCTCCCCGTCACGGAAAAAGCGCATCCGCCTCGGGCCGAACTGCTTGGTGCCAAGGCCGGCGCCGAGGTCGTAGTTGCCGAGAAGTCGCGGCTCGATGGCCTCGGGCTCAGCATTGACGAGCGCCGGCGTACCGATCGTCTTCGCGACCTTTGGAATGTTCTTTTCGTCGTCGCAGAACTGACAGGCGTCAAGCACGGCGGCCATGACCTCCTTGAGTTCGGACTTGCGCTTGGTCGCGAAGTCATCGCTTACGACCAACGCCTTTTCAGGGTGGTTGGTCCAGATGTCCTGCGAAGCGATCGTCGTGAATCCGATCTTCTTGTCAACCGCAACTGCGTTCCAGGGCTCGCCCACGGAGTATCCGTTCATGTTGCCGGCGGTCATGTTCGCGACCATCTGCGGCGGCGGGATCGGAATGATTTTGGCCGCGTCCATCGACACGCCCATTGCCAAAAGCCAGTAGCGCAACCAGGCGTCGTGGGTGCCGCCGGGGAAAGTCATCGCGAATGTCTGCCCCTTGCCGCCGTTGATCGCGGCCTTTGCCTTGGCGAGATCGCCGTATCCGGCGGCAGCAAGATCCTCCTTCAGCGTGATCGCCTGACCGTTGTTGTTCAAGGTCATCGCGATCTTCAGCCTGTCGGTGGGCGGCTGGCCGCCGAGTCCGGCGGCGCCCGCCAGGGGCATGCTGTAAAGGCAGTGCGCAGCGTCTATGTCGCCGTTCAGAAGCGCGTCGCGCGTCGCCGGCCAGGATGCCTGCTTGACGACCGATACGTTGAGCCCGCGCTGTTTGAAATAGCCAAGAGCGTCGGCCAGGATGATCGGCGCGCAGTCGGTCAGCGCGATGAAGCCGATCTTGATCTCCTTGGCGCCCGAAGCGCCCCCGCCAGAGCTGCTTTCACTGGTCGCGCCGCAAGCCGAGAGCGCCCATGCTGGGAGCGCGGCCGCAGCCGCCACCGCACTGCTGCGGACAAGAACGTCGCGACGCGAAATCGGACGATTGAGCGGATTCGCGAGTTTCGCCTCGAGGGCATTCCGCGGGTCTTGGGGCATTGCCGTCTCCTTGAGATTCAGTCACCGAGCGGCACTCCTTGGCCATCCGGCAACACTGATGGGGGTCAGTGGTGTTGCTGTACCGAATGTAGGTCCGTACTCAATGGGGCAGCGAGGCCTGTAGGACAAAGATTCAGGGGGTCGCCTGTACGAATGGAGAGTGCGTGGCCGGGTCCGTTAACAGCGGCTTTTTTCCTGCAAATCTGCGGTTTTTGTTGGGCCGTTGCCGGTCGTACATTCGCTACGACTGGCCAATCTGCCGACTTCCTGACAGAATTTGTACTTCTGCACAGACCGCCGACTATGCGCTCACGTGGGCACTCGAACGGGTTTCCGTAGGGGCCGCGGTGGAGAATCTGCAAACAGAGTCCATCGTTCACTTCGAGCACGTGGACCGGCCCGAGCGCCACAGGAGCCTTCTTCAGGGCAAGCGCTTCGCGCGCGTCGGCAATCTGCTGCTCGGTGATCCACTCAGGAATCTGGAGCAGGACCGTCCACTCCCATTCATCGCGCTTGCCAACCACGAACGCAGGTTTGTCCTCTGAGCTGCACCTGGCCGAGAGCGGTCCGACGACGAAGTCGCGGACGTCCTGCTTCCTGGCAGTCAGCCTCAACGGGTACGCGAGCGCGTAAAGCGCGGTGAAGGCGTTGATGAACTCCTGCGCCGAGGCTGGATCGCCACGACCGTCGGCGGCGAGCTACCGAAGTGAGGGCACCTCGATCAGCTAGAAATCTCTCGCCGATGGCAGTAGACCTCCCGGAACTCGCGTTCGAAATCGAACTTGTCCTCGCGGACCAGACTAGAGGACGCGCCGAAACACTCCGACCACGGATCCGACCACTGCGGCCTCGCGCGTGCGAATCGGTTCGTAGGCGTCATTCTCTGGCTGGAGGCGAATGTGGTCACTCTCGCGGAAGTAGCGTTTGACTGTCGCTTCATTCTCAATCAGTGCGACCACGATCTCACCGTCGCGAGCGGTCTGCTGCGACTTTACGACCACGAAGTCGCCGTCGAGAATGCCCGCCTTCTCCATCGAGTCTCCGCGCACGGAGAGGACGAAGTCTGCATTGTCACCGCCGGCGATGCGCGGGATGTCGATGTACTCCTCGATGTTCTGCTCGGCGACGATCGGACCACCTGCGGCTACTGAGCCGATCAGTGGCAGTCCGGAGGTGGCGTCTGAGATCGATTGACCGATGCGCTCGGCGGCGCGGCGCGTGGCGCCAGCTGCGCCGTTGACCTTGTCGCCAAGAATCTCGAGTGCGCGCGGCTTGGTCGGGTCTCGTCGGATTGCGCCGGCCTTTTCCAAATTGGCAAGGTGGGCATGCACCGTCGACGAGGAGGTGAGACCAACGGCCCCGCCAATGTCGCGGACCGTCGGGGGGTACCCGTTGGTGTCGAGATACTCCTGAATGAAGTCGAGAATCTCTGATTGGCGCCGCGTGAGCGGTGCCGGAGTCTCTGTCTGCTCAATCATTGGTCGTCTCACCTTCGACTCGTCGACGTTGTTAAAAACAACTGTGCATTGCTTGTGCGTTCCGCCTCTCGGACCTCCCGTGGTGTCTGGACGACTGACGACTCCAAACACACAATCTCTGAGGCGAACACCTGTTCGGAATATAAGCGGAGCCGCCGGACGGAACGTTTGTTCGTATGACGAATTGCAACAACTGAGGGCTAATCTCGCCCGCGTGAGCCCTGGTTTCCCCTTGAAGATCGAGATCGACCAGAAGTACGCGTTCGACTCCGAGATCACTCGCAAGTTCACGGCGAACACTTTTCCGGGCTGGCTCGGCTTCGAGATCCTCGAGCTCGGCCCCGAGCGCACCGTCGGCAAAATGGTTGTGAGCGAGCGCCACCTCCACAACGTCGCCTACATGCACGCTGGTGCCTGGACCGCGTTCGCCGACAGCATCGCCGGCTGGGGTGCCGCGCGCCTTCTGCCCGTCGGCTGGAACTTCACCACCGCAGAGATGAAGACGAACATCTTTCACACGGCGAGCGCTGGCGATGAGCTGCTCGCGGTCGCCTACCCACTTCACGTCGGCCAGCGCACTCACGTCTGGGAAGTCCGCATCGCGCGCGACGACATCCAGGTCGCGAACTTCATCTGTACCCAAGTGTTGCTTGCACCCAAGCCGGACCAGCCGAAGAAGTCGACCAGCGAGGTCCCGCCCGAGGCCGTCGGCCGCGAAGGCCACGAGCGCACCCCCGAAGTGGAGCCGCTCGAGATTCCGCAGGGTCCCTACGCCACGCACCTTGGCATCGATGCGATCGAAATCAGCAAGGACCGCGCGATCGGTCGCATGGTGATCGACGAGCGCCACCTGCACAGCGGCAAGTTCATGCACGGCGGCGTCTGGGCGACGCTCGGCGACACAGTCGCTGGCTGGGGCACGCGTGAGAATCTGCGCGAGGGCCAAGTCTTCAGCAGCTCAGACCTGAAGGTCAACGTAATCGGCGCCGGCAAGCTCGGGATGGTGCTCGACGCTGAGGCCACCCCGCTCCACGTCGGCGCCCGAACTCAGGTCTGGATGGTCGCGATTCGCAGCGACGGCAAGATCGTGGCTGAGTTCATGAATACGCAGATGGTTCTCACGCCCGACGCGTGAGTGTCGGCGTCTACACTTCGCAAGCCCTCGCGCCAGTGGCGGAATTGGTAGACGCGCAAGGTTGAGGGCCTTGTGGGCCGTTTGGCCCGTGGTGGTTCGAGTCCACTCTGGCGCATATATCGCAGTGCCCCCAGGGGCTGCGATCAAGAGCAGGCTTCCTCACGACTTCGTGAGGCGGCCTACTCGTTCCGTGAGGATCACGTCGAGGTTCCACGGCTCGCCGGGTTTTGCGGGCTTGAACAGCTCTGTTCGCAGGCCGGTGTCGGCGACGATCTTCTCGACTCCGACGGGCTCGTCGGAGGCCTCTTTGGATTCCACGAGGATCCTTGCGACGTCGCCGCGAGCGGCCTTGGCCATGTGCGTGACAAGGACTCGTTCGCCGTATTCTTCGACGAACACGCGGACTCCGAGCAACTCGCCGTGCGCGGGCTTCCAGGCCGCGATGTATCCACCGGATCTCATGTCAACGACCAGGCCCTCGCTCGGCAGTGCCTCGGTCAGGGCCGGTTTCCAGAACGAAGCGAGCCCCTTCATGCGTGGAAGCGATGCACCGATCCCAAGCCGGTACGCCGGGATCCGATCCTCGAGTCGAACAACGCCCCACAGCGCCGACTGAATCAGGATGCGTTCGGCAGCGCGTCTGCGTTCGGCGGCCTTGAGCGAATGCAGGTCGAGGTACTGGTAAAGAACCCCGCTGTAAACATCTGCCGCATCAGCGGCCGGCGCGTTCAAGAGATCCGCGTTGCGCGCGATCTCCCTCACCTGCGACTTGCCCAATCCCAGCGCCTTCAGGGCACGCTTCGGATCGATCGTGGTCAGGCCGTCGAGCTTGGCGATCAACCGCTCGCGCTCAGGCGTCAGCTCGGGGTGAGCGAGCGAAGCAAGGTCAACCGGAGCAGCACCCTCGGGCGCGTCGGTCTTTCCTTCAGATGGCGGGAGCATTACGAACACGCGCGGCAGCGTACGCGCAAGAACGGCGGCGTTTGGCTACTTGAGCGCCGGAAGCTGGACGGTCTGAATTGCCGGCCATGTCGCGGCATCGATCTGACCGGTCACGGGCAGCCCGCGACGGGTCTGGAAGTCCCGGACGGCGGCGGTCATCTTTGCGTCGTAGACAAGGCTCGTGTTGAGTTTTGCGCCGGCGGCGTTCAGCTTGAGCTTGCACCAGCGAACCATGTCATTTTTGTAGCCCTCGCGCAGCAACGGATACGGTAGTGCCGGTTTGGGCGCCGGGGCCGGCAATGACTTTCCGAGCGCGGTCCAAGTCTTGGGCCGCGTGTCGTGCCAGACCCACCAGCTGTACCCCGGGGCGCGGTAGCGCTTGGCGTACTTGCGGAAAGTCAAGGCCTGGGCTGCAGTGACGCCTTCATAGGTCTGACCGAGCGGAAGTATCGGCCGCTGATAGATCTGATTGAGCGTGTAGGTGCGATAGAAAACCTGCGAAATCGCGACATTGAAGGCGCGGAAGTACATCTGAGGCAAGTTCATCTGTGCGCCGCCCGGTCCGAGGAAGACACTGTATGGAATCGTCGGGTGGAAGTCGGGATAGGCGAAGCTCGTGAATCCAACCGGGTAATCGCTGCCAACCTGCGAGCGAAGTTTCTTTATGTAGGTCGCGGCCTGAGCATGCTTGCCCCCATACTCGACCTCGGCGTCGATCACGATGCAGTCCGCGCCCGACTTGGCGGCGCGCGCCGCGAGGTTCGCCTCGACGAGCGGATACGCACCGTAGACGTACTGCCAGGCGCAGACCTTGAGGCCCGCTGCCTTGAGCGGTGCGACATACATGTCCCACTGTCTCCACCAGTTCGCCCCGTCGGAACTCTTCACATAGACCGTCTTGATCTTGTTCTTCTTGGCCTTGGCGGCGATCTTTGCGACGTCGCCCTTCTCGGCCTGAGTTACGTACCACATCCACATGCCCTGACCGTGCATCGGGTTGGATCTGGCGGCGGCGCCCGCAGGTGCCAGCGCGGCCACCGACAGCGCCGCAATGACGAACACGACCGACGTGAGTGGTCGCGCGCGACGAACGTTTGGATGTACCGAGCCAGGCATCATCGTTCTCTTACCCGAACACGTGAGATGACCTTTAGTCGCGGCAATGATGCAATTGACCTTCCGTTCGGAATCATTTCCTGTATTCTTCCCAAAAGCGGAATGACATGTCATTCTTTGCAAACTTCAATGAAACTCACCCAGCGGGAGTATCGGCGTGAACGCCACACAGCAGACCAAGGTCCTCGTAATAGGCGGCGGATACAGCGGAATCGGAGCCGCGATTCGCCTCAACCAAGCCGGAATCGACGACTACATCCTGATCGAGAAGGCAAGCAAGCTCGGCGGCACCTGGCGCGAGAACACCTACCCGATGGCCGGCGCCGACACCCCGTCGATCATCTACTCATTCAGTTACGCGCGCAATCCCGACTGGGACTTCACATTCGCCCTCCAGCCGCAGATAGAGAAGTACCTCGACGACGTGGCAGACCGCTTCAAGGTCCCTGAGCACGTCCAGTTCAACACCGCCGGCGAGATGGCCGAGTGGGATGAAGAAGCAAAACACTGGACCGTGCAGACCAACAACGGCACGATCATCGCCAAGTACGTGATCACTTGCGCCGGGCCGATGCACGAGGCCGCACTGCCAAACCTTCCCGGCGTGGACACCTTCACCGGCGATGCCTTCCACACCGCCAGATGGGACCACGATGTAGAGCTGAAGGGCAAGCGCGTGGCCGTGATCGGCACCGGCGCCTCGGCCATCCAGTACGTGCCGGTGATCCAGCGCCAAGTCGGCAAGCTGATCCTCTTCCAGCGCACCGCCCCCTGGGTGATGCCGCGCTTCAACCGCAAGGCGACCAAGCTCAAGAAGTCGATCTACCGCCGCTTCCCGGCGGTCAACCGCGCGGTCGCCCACGCGATCTACGCCGGTAGCGAGGGCCTGCAGCTGCTCGAACGCCGTCCCAGGCGCATGCGCCTGCTCGAGAAGGTCGCGCTCGCCCACCTTAAGAAGCAGGTGCCGGACGAGAAGCTCCGCGAAGAGCTCACTCCAAACTTCGCGATGGGCTGCAAGCGCATTCTCTTCAGCAACACCTGGTACCCGGCGATCACCGCGGACAACGCCGAGATCGTCTCGCACGGAGTCAGCGAGATCACCGCGACCGGTCTGGTCGACACCGCCGGCGAGCACCACGAGGCCGACGTGATCATCTACTCAACCGGTTTCAAGGTGACGGACCCCGATGTCGCTAAGCGCGTGCGAGGCCGCGACGGCCAGATGCTCTCCGACCTATGGCAGGGCAGCCCATACGCGTATCAATCAGTCACCGTGCACGGCTACCCGAACGCCTTCGTGATGCTCGGGCCAAACGTCGGCAATGGGCACGGGTCGGTCACCACGCTGGTCGAGCTGCTCTCGGACTACGTGGTGAACGGCATCGAGACCGCCGAGCGCATCGGCGCGCAGAGCATCGAGGTAAAGCAGCACGTCCAGGACGTCTGGAATGCCGAGATCCAGGACTCCCTGCGCGGAACCGTCTGGAACGACGGCGGATGTTCGAGTTACTACATCGACTCCACCGGCCGAAATTCGGCGATCTACCCATGGACGACGCTGCGCTTCCGCCGCGACACAAAGACCTTCGATCTCAACGACTACGAAGTGACCTTGCCCGGCGCCCCCGCGCCGGGACAACCCGCCAAAGAAACGGTGACCGCATGAACCGCAATCCCGCACCCATCTCATTGATCGGCGCGACTGTCGCAATCACCGGCGCGGCCCGAGGTATCGGCCTCCAAGCCGCCAAGGACTTCAACGACCGCGGCGCCGTCGTCGTGATCGGCGATCTCGATGAGCAGGCGACGCTCGACGCCGCCACGGCGATCGGCCCGCGGACGCGCGGAATCCAGCTCGACGTGACAAGCCGCGAGTCGTTCTCAAACTTCATTCAGACCATTGAGCGTGAGATTGGACCGATCGACATCCTCGTGAACAATGCCGGAATCATGCCGGCAGGCCCCTTCCTGGAAGAGCCTGAGTCGGCGATGGACACGCAGATCGACGTCAACTTCCGTGGGCCGATGATCGGCATGCGTAAGGTACTCCCGTTGATGATCGAGCGCAAGCGCGGCCACGTCGTGAACGTCGCCTCGATGGCCGGAAAGTTCCCCGTTCCCGGGCTCGCGGTCTACTCGGGCACCAAGCACGCGGTGGTCGGGATGTCGGCCGCGATCCGCGACGAGCTGGCTGGCACCGGCGTGTCGATCTCGACCGTCATGCCCAACGCCGTTCGCACCGAGCTGACGAGCGGACTGCCGACCGAACGCATCGGGATCCTCAAACCCGAGCAGGTCGCAGAGGCAATCGTGAGTTCAGTTGAGAACCGCCGCGAAGAAATCGCCGTCCCGCGCTGGTACAGCGCCTACCCCGCGCTGCCGGTGTTGCTCCCGACGGGTCTCTTGGCCATGATGAAGAAGCTGATGGGCGTGCACCGCCTGCTCGACCACACTCGAATCGATCGCAAGACCCGCGACAAATACGACGAGCGCATCGCCGGCTCGAGTTCGCGCGAAAGCGACGCTGCACGCGAAGAATCGAACGTGGCATGACCGCCACAGCAGCTGACCGACGCGCAGCCCGCGCCGAAGCGCGGCGCGAGGAAATACTCGACGCCGCGCAGCGCATTTTCGCGACCAAGGGCTACAACGAGACCGGGATCGCGGACGTTGCAGCCGAGCTCGGGATCGGTCACGGCACGTTCTACCGCTACTTCGAGAACAAGCAGGACATCGCCGCCCAGGTGCTCGATCGCGCAATCCTTGACATCGCCTCGGCGCTGTCAGACGAGGACCCTCACGCATCCAACGACGTCGATGAATACCGCGCGCAGACCACGCGGATCATGCTGCGGATGTTCGAGAAGCTGGAGTCTCACCCCGAAGCGTTCACGATCCTCCACGTCCAGTCGGTCGCCATCGACCCGACCGCAACGCAGCGCTCGTTCGAGGCGTACTCGGCCTACACCGAAGCCTTTCTGCGCAACGGAATCGAAAAGGGCTACCTGCGCGCTGACATGGATCTGGAGATCACTGCCCAGGCGCTCGTGGGCCTGATCTTCGAAGGCACGCGCCGCGCGATCGCAGAGGACACCCCGCGCGAGCTCTGGATGCGCTGGATCAATGCCGGCGTGGCGTTGATGTTCGAGGGTGTCGCTGCTGCCTAGAGCGGCAGTCGCTCGTCGTCGCCGCGATTCTGGCGCCGGCGAATCGGCAGCACAAACCACAACAGCGAGAACATCACGATTGACACCGAAGCGGTGAAAATCGTTGCGTAGACGCCGTACAGCAGGTCGGCGATGAACGTCAGCGCGCCGACCATCGAGATCGCCGTGAAGACGAGGCCGTAGATCGAGATCTTGTTGAACAGAACGATCATCGAACCCTTGTCCTGATTGCGGAAATCGATGCGGTGGATCGCCGAGGGCGCGATCAGCAGCGCCGTCGCAATCGCGGTGCTCGCCAGGGTGGCGAAGAAGATCGCGCGTTCGAATCCGTTGACCTTGTCGAAGTTGCTGCTCAACGGCACGGCAAGCAGAAACGCGAACAGCACCTGCACGCCCGGCAGCGCAACCTTGAGCTCATTGAGCAGTTCGATCAGCTCGCGGTCGTAGCGCTCCTTGTTGGTTTCCCCCGGTTGCTTGGTCATATGTGAGAAAGTACTTCGAGCGTCAAGGTGGCCTCGCTCCCGGTCGAAGCGCGTCGTCACATGAGTTCCGCAAACCTCAGTCTTGAGTCTCTGTTGTGGCAACGATTTCGATCGGGACGGATGCGACAGCAGATGTCAGCAGCGTTAGCTCCGAGCGCACATCGTCGTAGATATTGCATCCGGGCGGGCCAGCGATGCTCACGATCAAGCTAAACGGCAGATCGGGAATGCCGCTCCCTCGGGAGATATCGCCGCCGTCTCGGCTCAGATAATCGAGCCAAATCTGGGGGCGATAGATGCTTGACGCCCTCATGTTGAGACCGCCGCGAACCACGCTCTCCCATTTCCCGCCATCGTTCCGCCGTTCACGTTCGTGACGTTCAGGCGCTAGCGGCTTTGTCGACGGCGAGCCGCGGAGCTCCCATCCAGCTTTTTGAAGCTCTCGAATGAGCGCTGCATCCTTTTCCAAATGAACGGTCTTAGTCCGCCTCGTCGATGGCTCGCGCATGGTGGTCTTCAGGGCATGTGGTCGAAAGCTGAGTTCGATCCCGGCTTGGGTGTACTCAAACGCGTCCTCGGGCGAAACAGGACTCGCGTACGCGAGGGTCCATCGAAGCGAGTAGGTTCCTGGCGCCAGCACAAGTGGTGCCGGCACGGGTACGGAAACCACTTCATCCCTAGCCAGAACGTCCCGATAAAGCACTGTGACCTCATTTTCAGGGCATTCAAGATGGGGTCCGAAGTCTTCAGGAAATCGCCCATGACCTACCTCGTCGGAGTGCGCGTCGTCGTGCGGCTCCGAAAAATGCACTGCAAACGCCCGAAGCGTCGTTGCAGACGAGCGCTCCCCGAGCTCAGCCGAAAGACCGGCTAGCGCGCGAGCGACCGTGGGAGCACTGAAACTGGTGCCGAGCTTTCCGACCGTCTTCTCCCCAGGCTTTGCAGCCATGAATGGCGTGGCGTTCGTGCCGCCAAACATAACGCCAGACGGTCGTATCCGGGCACCGGCTCTTCCCGGCCCGACATGGCTGTACTCGGCACGCGCCCATGGAGCAAGGGGCGAGCGCTGGTCACAGGCGCCGACGGCCAATCCGTTGACCATGTCCGCCGGCACGAAGATTCGACGTGCGGGGCGGCTGTTCCCGACGGCAACGAGGAAGAGGACATCTAACTCATGCGCCAACTGGTCCAGCGTGATCGTCCAATCATGCGGCTCGTCGTCGTCATCAACCTCGTGCGCTGGGGCGACACTTATGTTGACGATGCGAGGCTTGTGCTCTCGCACGTATTGCGTTATCTGATTGATCGCCCACGGCATGTGAACTGGGTCGTCCGGCTTCGGCCGAATCACGACGTGGTCGACAGCCGCAGGTGGCGTGGGAAGTTGGGCCGCCCGCTCAAGCGGTCCGTAAAGGGCAGCGCTGGCGACTGCTGTTCCGTGGTCTGCGAGAGGCGCACCAACAGTTCCAACTCCAGCCCGATCGTCCACAGTCACGAAACCATCGAGATACGGGTGATCGTGCTCCACCGGCCCGTCAAAGACGCAGATCCGAACTCCGGTCGTCGGCTGCTTTGAGCTCGGCGGGGTCGGATCGATGCCCTCCATAAGTTCCCGGTACTCCGGACCGTCCGGGCCAGAAGAGACGCCCGTCAGCTCCCGCAATGTCCGAAGGCCGTTGAACTTTGAAACCTCGTCACATTCGTCGTCCGGTATCAGTATTGGCACGAAGAAGAGTCCGCCGAGCACACGAATGTAATCACCAAGCATCGAGCCGCGTGATCTTCCCACCCACTCGCCGAAACGACCGACAACTGTTCTTGCGGCTGCCGGGGTTCTGCGCCCACTCCGATCGACAGGAGGGTGCAGAACAGCGTCGACTGCGATTCGGCCGTCCCCATCTCTGAGCGCGGCGTCGATGTTGACGCGCTCGACGATCCGTGAACCAGCGATGCCAAAAGACTCGATCTTTCGAAGCTGACGCTGCGTGCCCGTCTCACGGGAGCCCTCAAACAACGCGTTCGAGACCATTGACATCGATTCCGGGGTTGCTGCGAGCAGCAGGGATTTGGTCGGCTCCCCCGTTTCAGCAGACGGACGTGCACGCGTTCCCACGAAACGGAGGTCTCCGGCATTCAGCACTTGGGCTGGGTAATGCGAGTTCGCTATGTAGTCGGAGAAAAGCGTCGCCTCGACGATCACGCGATCCCCACGTTGGTCCGCTGGCATCTCCCTAACGATCGAGCTCAGCCGAGAGAGTTGCGGCCCTAACTCCTCACGGGTATCGCCAAGAGAACGAAACGGTTCTCGCTCACGGCCACTGCGCTCCTTCTTGACCTGCTGCCGATAGTTTTCGCCGCCACCAAGCGTCGGTCGAAGCCGTTCTTGCATCGCTCAGGCCACCTTCTCGCTAAACCGCTGGACACGCTTCCCAACCGTTGGGTGGGTCACGCCGATGCGGGTAGCGAGTTCCCTGAAGCTCACACCACCGAACCGATGTGCAGCCCAGCAGTATGCGTCTTCGATGTTCTCTCGATCGCCCCCATCGGAATCAAGAATCGAGGCTAAAACCTCCGCGGCTGCCGCCGTGGGGTCCTCCTGCTCGACATACACGGACCGCGCAACCTCGTCGCACATCGCAGACAGGGCGCCCCCGTGACGCCCCTCAGAGGCGTTCGCGAGCGCGCGAACAAGCTCCGACGGAAGCTTGATCTTGCGTGCGTCAAAACCGACCGCGAGGATTTCTGTGCGCGCAATCAAGTCCGGGAGTGGGAACTCGATCAACTGATCAAATCGGCGTCGAATCGCTGGATCAAGAAGGTGCGGATGGTTCGTCGCAGCGATAAGAAGCTGCCCGGACGGCCACCGGTCAAGCTCGAGAAGCAGCACGGTGACAAGTCGTTTGAGTTCGCCGATGTCAGAGGCGTCATCCCGATGCTTAGCAAGAGCGTCAAACTCGTCGATGAGTACGACTGCCTGCTCTCGCTTGGCGTGCTCAAGCTGTGCCACCAAGTTCTGACCGCTGCGCCCGAGAAGACTCGACAGCACCACCGCCGGTTCGATGTGAACCAATGGAAGGCCAAGTTCTGATGCGAGCCATCGGGCAGTGTGGGTCTTACCTACGCCTGGCGGGCCGCTCAAGAGCACGGAGCTTGTGGGTCTAATACCCAACTCAACCAGTCGATCAACGTGGGCTTGCTCGCGAATAAGCCGAGCAAGTCGATCCGCAATAGCCGGAGGGAGCACGGGGGCCGAAGCCCCCTCGATTATTTCAGCGGCGAGGCCCGGATCCGAAGAGACTGAGGTTCCGCGGAAACTCGGTTCAAGTGCGCGAGGCGAGGCGGTTGGCGTCGCGGCCCTCATCGCAGCCTCAGGATCCGCCATCAAGGAATCAAGTCGCTCGATCGCTTCTGACGAAAGCACATCAGACCGCCCGGCGAGCCGCCGCAATCTCATCGCAGCCTGCCGAACATCATGCGGAGAGTCTCGTAGCCCGGCCTCGACCGCATCGAGAAAGAGTTGTTCTGTCTTGGTGATCTTTGCCATGCCTGCCCCCTGATTACCGCTCCGCTCCGCTTTTTATAGCTAGCTGGAAAACATTAGAGCGGACACTCGAGGAAACTTACCAGTGGTCCAAGACGGCAGCGAGCGCTGCGGCACCCCCTATCGAGCAGTCAGGTCAGCAGTCCTACCGGTAGGTAATCATTTCACGTTGCGAGTCGAAGTATCCGTGGGCGTTCCACGTGACGAGGCTCGTCCCGCTACGCCCCGAGATGACCTTCGTCTCGGAGCAGTTCGCGCAAGTTCGGTTGAGCCGCGTCCAACCATCAGGGCCTAGACCGAGCAGTACCGAGGCGACGGCGCTGATCGGACCCCCGGAGGTGAACACGAGGATGTTCTTTGCGCCGTCATCTTCGAGCGCCTCGACACCCGCGCGTGCGCGTTCGACAAACTCAGCCCAGGGCTCGGCGTACTCATCGTCGTGAAGACCCGCCGTCCAACGCGCCAGCGCATCGTCGAACAGCAACTGGAACTGGTGCCGCGGGTCGCCCTTGCGCGCAAGGTCGGCCACCATCAGCGTCTTTGACTTGTAAGCAGGCTTCTGGCGCACGATCACTTCTTCGTGGTCGAATTCGTTCCAACGTTCGTCAACTCGCGGCGTGAGCTCGAGCCCCATCCCCGCCAGCGTCGCCTCCGCCGTCTGCGCGTGACGCTTCATTGCGCCACAGATCACGAGGTCGGTGTCGGCCGCTCGATCGCGCAGCGACTCGCCCAATGCGCGAGATTGCTCGACCCCAAGATCTGAGAGCTGGTCGTAATTCTTCAGGCCGAACGAGGCCTGACCGTGGCGAATCAGCCGAATGACCGGCACTAGGTGTAAGACCCGAGCACGTTGTTCCTCTCAAATAGCCTCACGCCGGGCGGCTTGCGACCGAGAGATCGGTGTGGTCTCTCAAAGTTATAGAACTCAAGCCAGCCAGCAAGCGCCGCCGTGCGCTCAGCTGAGCTGC
>JACPNS010000002.1 GCA_016185345.1 Solirubrobacterales bacterium
GGCTTTCAGTGTGAGGGCTGCGTTAGCGTGAAGATTCATCCGGTGTCTCCTTGGGATTGAGTTGCTTAGGAACTCTCAGCCTCAAGGACGGCCCGGATGATCTAGTTAAGGGACAACGTGGTCAGGATTTACACCTAGAGCCCCGCTGAGCCCGACCAGTCGACCCAGACGAGCGCGTGGTCGTCTGGGTCGTACTTGAGCTTCAGGTTGTGGCCAGCAATGGCCACTCCGACGTGTTCCTCGACGACCGGCTGCACGATGTGCGCAGTGAACTCCGGGCCGTCCTCGGGGAAGACGGTGAGATGAATGTCGAAGGTGTCCTGCAGGTTGATCTCCTTGACCGCGCGCCGGATCGAGTCAATCCGGCCGGTGGCGGCGATGCCGCCCATGATCAGCGCCGTGGAGTCCACGATCCGCCCGTCGGCGCCGTCGGTCTGGACGATCGCTCGATGATCTGCCATCAAATCGCGCACCTGATCCAACCGCGCCTCGCCAAGGTTCTGCGGATCGAGGTCAGTGTCTCCGGCTCCGCCAGCGGGTCCGGGGTTGCCGAGCTTCTTGAAAAGTCCCATTTATGCACCCTAACGGGGGCCCAAGCCCGATCGTCCGCGATCAGCCAAGGCCCGGTAGTTGCGACTGTGCGCTCGAAGTCGGCGCGTCACGGTCGAGAGCCCAGCAAAGATTGGCGACTGGCACGGCCCATACGACTCCACTCGTATCTGTAGTCCGTCTCGTTGCGACGATTCCGGAGCCCGAGTTCGCCCGGAGTATCTGAGCAGCTCGCGCCCACCCGGTGTCGCTGTATTTGATTTCGATCGGCACTGAGAATTCCGGACCGACAAAGTCGATCTCGGACTTCGACGACGTGCGCCGGTACATCACCGTTTCTGAGGGATCCAGTCGCCCCGGTCGACGATCCTTGATCGAACGTAGGAGCGCGAAACCCGCCTGCTGCTCGGACAAGGTGCTCTCGACTGGTTGAGCAAACGCTGGGTTTCGGTGCGCAAGCGCGCGGGCCAAAAGCGGGTCAGTGAAGTAGATCTTCCGTTGTGCTCGAAAGTTCGGCCGGAGCTCGTGGTCTTGGTAACAGAGCCAGATGAGATAAGCCTTCTCAAGCGAGAAAAGCCGGTCGTAAACATTGCTGTGTGTTGTGAAGCCGACGTTGCGCTGGATCCTCGACGCGTTCACCGGCGAGGTCAGACCTTCCACGAGCGCTCCAAGCAATCCGCTCATCTTCGGTGCCGACATCCCGGCTGCGAGAAGAGCCTCTCCTTCCATCACGTCCCAGAGATCTCGCGCAAAGGAGAGAGCATCGCCTGTCTCACGCATTTCACGGATCGCCTGAGGGAACCCGCCCACGCGTAGGTAATTGATCCAGAGCTGATGGAGATCTTCCGTCCAGAACGAGAGCTCCTCAAAGGATTCCCGCGCGGCAGCCGCCTGAAGGTCCCCAAGGCTCGCCGGCTTAATCTCGTGGCCGATCTCCTTGCCTGATAGGCGGCAGAATGTTCGGAAACCGACTGGCAGAAGCAAACGATCATGTGACTTGCCTTCACCCCGTCTCCCCGCAAAATCTTTCGTGGCTTCGTCAAGTCCCCGCGCCGATGATCCGGTGAGTACAACGCAGTCACGAATCAGCGGCGAGTTGTCCCGCGCCTCTTTGACCACAGACGACCACTCCCCGTCCACTGCGGTGATTTCGTCGATGAACCACCAGAGGGGTCTTCCGTCGTCCATAACCACTCCACGCGCCACGTTGAACAGCCGACGTAGATCCTGGGTCGTAAATCCATCACAGGAACAGAAAATGATGGATCTTGGATTCACTTCGGACTGGATCAGCTCTCGAATCTTGCGCTTGATCTCAAGACTCTTTCCGACGCGGCGCGGACCAGTTAGCGTGTAAAGGCCTCCGCTGGTCAGCCCTGCGAGCGGCGTCGGTTCATATTCAAATGGTGCATCGTCGGCGTATAGAAGCTTGGGTTCATCAGCGAGCCACTCGTCAGCATCTCTCCACCACGGGTTCCGCTGTCGAAGCATTTCGGCTATCTGGGCGTCATTCATTCAAAAAAGTATACTTTTTTGTTCGGCGCCGGGCGGATTGGGTGCCTTTTTTGCTGGACCGTGCCATGAAGCGCAGACAAACGGTCCCGGCGAATCGCTCCTGTTAGCGAAGCCTACGTGGCGCTGCCGGGACTGGATAACCTTCCGCCCCTATGTTTACGAAAGTTCTTGTCGCCAACCGTGGCGAAATCGCAATCCGCGTGTTCCGCGCTCTCAAGGAACTCGACGTTGAATCCGTAGCCGTTTACTCAGAGGCCGACAAAGACTCGCTCTTCGTCGGTTTCGCCGACGAGGCCTACTCGCTTGGTGAGGGCGCCTCTGACGTGACCTACCTCTCGATCGACAAGATCATTGAGATCGCCAAGCGCTCAGGTGCCGAGGCGATTCACCCCGGTTACGGCTTCCTTGCAGAGAACGCAGAGTTCGCGCAGCGTTGCCAGGATGAGGCGATCGTCTGGATCGGCCCGCCGGCCAGCGCGATCGACTCGATGGGCTCAAAGACCAATGCTCGAGAACTGATGGAGAACGCAGGAGTGCCGATCGTTCCCGGAACGACCGAGCCGGTCGCAGACGTCGCGGCCGCACGCGTGATCATCGACGCCGACATCGGCTACCCCGTGGCGATCAAGGCTGCCAGCGGCGGCGGCGGAAAGGGCTTCCGCGTCGCGTTGACCGCTGACGAGCTTGAAGAGGCATTCGAAGGCGCCGCGCGCGAAGGTCAGAAGTTCTTCAACGACGACACCGTCTACCTCGAGCGATACCTGCCCAACCCGCGCCACGTCGAGGTCCAGGTCCTCGCTGACAACGAGGGCAACGTCATCCACCTCGGTGAGCGCGACTGCTCCGTGCAGCGCCGCCACCAGAAGCTGATCGAAGAGGCCCCGGCTCCGGCGGTCGACGCCGCGATGCGCGCGAAGATCGGCGAGATCGGTGTCAACGCCGCAAAGGCCGTCAACTACCGCGGCGCCGGAACGATCGAGGGCATGCTGCAGGACGGCGAGTACTACTTCCTCGAGATGAACACCCGCGTGCAGGTCGAGCACTGCGTCACTGAAGAAGTGACCGGGGTTGACATCGTCAAAGAAGGCATCCGCGTAGCCGCTGGAGAGCCGCTCTCGATCAAGCAGGAAGACGTTGAACTCAAGGGCCACGCGATCGAGTGCCGCATCAACTTCGAGGACGCCGGCAAGAACTTCGCACCGGCTCCGGGCAAGATCGGCAACTTCGTCGGTGCCTATGTAGAGCCTTCCGGCCCTGGTATCCGCGTGGACTCAGGTGTCACTGCCGGCAGCGAGATCTCACCGCTCTACGACCCGATGGCAGCCAAGCTGATCGTCTGGGCGGAAGATCGCGAAGCGGCGACCAAGCGCATGCTGCGCGCGCTCGATGAGTACAAGATCGACGCTACAACGCTCATCCCGTTCCACAAGGGTCTGCTCGCAAGCGAAGAGTGGGCCAATGGCGAGACATGCAAGAACCTCACCGAGGACAAGACCTGGCTCAAGCAGTTCGCAAAGCCCAAGGCTCCCAAGCCAGCCGAGGGCGAAGAGCCCGTCGAGAAGGTCACCAAGACCTACACCGTTGAAGTTTCCGGCAAGCGCTACGACGTCAAGGTCGAGGGCGAAGCGGCTGGGTTCGGCGGCGGCGGCGCAGCTCCCGCTGGCAAGAAGGCTCCCAAGCGTGGTGAGCGTGCGGCTGGCGGCAGCAACGGCGCCTCAAGCGAGACTCTGACTTCCCCGCTCCAGGGAACGGTCTTCAAGGTCACCACCGAGGTCGGCGCAGAAGTCGCCGAAGGCGACGTTCTCTTCATCATCGAAGCGATGAAGATGGAGAACGAGATCACCGCCCATCGTTCGGGCAAGGTCGACTCGCTCGCCGCCGACGTCGGCGCCGCAGTCTCGGCCGGCGACACGCTCGCGATCATCAAGTAGCTGGCTCGTGGGCGAGCTTCGACGCAAGGCCGGGGTCGCAAAGCGTCGGTTGATCAACGCACAGGCCGAGCTCCTCCCGAAGCCTGCGGCAGATGCCAACAAGCCCTTCGCGCGCGAATACGGCCCCAAGGAATACGGCACCGAGGCCGCGCTCGCCACTGAGGCAATCCACGCGCGCCTGACCGATGAAGACCTTGCCGCAATCGCGGCCAAGGCCGAGTCCGACAAGACGCTCGTGGACTTCCCCGTCCCACCCGGCGCCCCGCCCAAGCAGATTCCGCTCAACCAGCCCTGGAAGGAATCGAGCGGAGTTGACCGCAAGCGAAACGACCTGATGCTCGGCACGCACTTCGCTGAGCCTGAGTTTCTTGAGAAGACCGGCCTGACCACAGCGACTCCGCCGGAAGAGATCCACGCGATGACGCACAGCCCGTTCGCGGCTGGCGGCGGTTTTTACCAAGCTGATCTTGTCGCCGACGGCCTTGCCAGCGCAGGCGCTCCGATCGCTGACGGCGATCGCATTCTCGACTTCGGCTGCTCTTCTGGCCGCGTGGCGCGCGTGCTCCACGCGGCTTACCCGAACGCCCAGATTCTCGGTTGCGACCCGAACGGGCCGGCGGTTGAGTGGGCCGACAAGAATCTTGCGGGAATCGAGTTCACCAAGAGCGAGAACGAACCGCCGCTGCCGTATGAGTCTGGCTCGATCGCAGCCGCCTTCGGCATCTCGATCTGGTCGCACTACGCCGAGGCGCTCGCGCTGCGTTGGTACGACGAGATCCACCGCGTGCTGCGCCCCGGGGGCCATCTCGTCTCGACCACGCACGGCCCGCAATCGATCGACTTCTATGGCGACATCGGCCTGCGCTCAAACCAGCAGCTCGCAGACATCCGCGAGAGCCTCTACCTGCGCGGCTATTGGTACGCGCCCGAGTTCGGCGACAAGGGCGACTGGGGTGTCGTCAACAGCGAATGGGGCACCTCGTTCGTCTCGGCAGACTGGATGCTCGACAAGCTGACCCCGAAGTGGGAGATCGTTGAGTACGCGACGGCCCGCAACGAGGACAACCAGGACGTCTACGTCCTGCGCAAGCCCTGAATCAAGCCGTGGGCGGCTGCTGAGGCTGGGGCGGTTGCATCGCCGGTTGCATCGCAAACGGATCGGGTGGCACGACCGGAGGAGGCGGAGGTTGGTACCTGTTGACCTCCGCCGCGTACGGCACGGGCGGTTCGACTTGCAAACCACTCACGATGCGTGCCTCTCGCCTGAATGCGGCGATCTGATCCCTTGAGACGAGCAGGTACATCAGCGCGACTCCGGCGGCAAATCCGCCGATGTGCGCCCAGTACGCAACCCCGCCCGACCCGCCTTCGCCAGCCGCGTAATAGGCGTAACTGAACTGAAGACCAATCCAGGTGCCGATCACCCAGAACGCACGTATGCGCATCGGAATGATGATCAACAACGAGAGGATCTTGGCGCTCGGGAAGATCACCACGTAGCCAGCCAGCACAGCGGCAATCGCCCCCGACGCGCCGACCATCGGCATCATCCCACCCGTTTCCCAGAGCGTCTGACCCAGCACCGCCGCCACTCCGCCGACCAGGTAGAAGAGTCCAAAGCTCAGTCGCCCCAGAGCGTTCTCGAGGGCGCCGCCGAAGACGAACAGAAAGAGCATGTTGCTGAGCAGGTGGAAGAGTCCGCCGTGCAGAAACATCGAGGTCGCGATCGTCAGCCATGTGGGAGGAAGGTCGATGTTCGGGTAGATCGCCTGAATCTCGGACTCCATCCCGCAGATCATCCGCGACATGTCGTGCGCGGGCACGCACTGCGTGCCTGGATTCATCACTTCATAGGGGATCACGCCGTAGAAGATCGCCGCGTTCTGAGCCGCCAGGGGGTTGCTGGACGCCACGAAATAGACCGCCACGTTCAACGCGATCAGCGCGAAGGTCACCATCGGGAACGCGACCTTGGGCATGTTGTCTTTCAGCGGGAAAAACACAACCTCACAAATGTCGGCATTTCGCCAATTTACTCAAGTGTGTAACCCAAAATACATTCGGAGTGGGACCGTGCGAGACTGCCCGGCGTGGCCCAGTCTCCCGATCGCGACATAAGACTGCTCTTCCCGCTGCCGCTCGCGACGATCGCCTCGCAGGCGAGCATGGCCAGCATCCCGCCGCTGTTTGTAGGGATGAGCCGGGACTTCGGCGTGACGATCGGTCAGGTCGGTCAGGTGCGGGCGGTCAGTGCGCTCACCGCGGTGCTCGCGACTCTCTTGGTCGGTGGATGGATCCATAAGCGCGGCGCGCGGCCCGTGATGTTGATCGGCGGTTTGCTCGGCGCGCTCGGTGCTCTGGTCTCGGCGCTCTCGCCTGACCTGTACACGTTCGGCGTGGGGCAGGCGGTGACCGGAATCGGAATCTGCTTCTTGCTCTCCAGCGGCTTCGCCGGCGCCGGTGAGTTCTTCGCTCCCGAGGCGCGCGACTGGGCGGTCGGCTGGGTCGTCGCGTTGCAGTCGCTGGCCTGGATCATCGGCGTGCCGATCGTCGGATTTCTGGCCGAGGCATTTGGTTGGCAGTACGGCTTTGCGGTGCCCGCGTTCTTTTGCCTGGTCGCGGCCTCCGCCGCGGTGCTGTTTGCGCCGAAGCTCGACCCGCACATCCGCGCGCAGGATGAGCGCACCGGGCTTCTTGCCGCGCTTGCCGATCGCGGCGGTCGGCGTTGGACGATTGGCGAGATGCTCGCGTTTGCCGTTTGGACCGCGGAGATCACCTACATTGCGGCGTTCTACAGCGAGGAGTTCGGGCTCAGCGAGGCGATGGTCGGTCTACTGCTTCCGCTTGGATCGATCGCGTTCATGCTTGGTTCGGCAACTGCAGCTCGCGCGGGAGAGAAGTGGCCGCGCAGAGTCCTACTGATCGGCTCGACCCTGACAATGGGGTTTATCGCCGCAGCGCTTTTCAACTTCTACCCCCTGCTCGGCGTCACACTGCTCTTCGCAATCGCGATGGGAATTGCCGCGGGCCTGCGCGCGGCAGGCTCATCTACGCTCGCCCTCGATCAACTTCCGGACAAACCTGGAGCGATGATGGCGGCACGCACCGGTGCTGTGCAGCTCGGGTACCTGATCGGGGCCTCGGTCGGTGGTCTGATCGTGGACTTCTCGGGCTTCGGCGCATTGGGCGCATTCATGATCCTCGGCATGGCAGGCAGCGCGCTGGTGATGTCTGGGGTTCCGGCGCGCGATGAAGTCGAGTCGCGAGTCGCTTCCTGATTCTCGCCGCGGCCGCCACGCCCAGAGACTGGCCGGACGTCCGATCGGCGAACTTTCTGTTTCCGACCGGATACATACGATCGCTCAATGAAGCTTCAGCGCGCAGTCCTCATCTCGTTTCTATCCACCCTTGCCGCGTTCGCCGCGGTGACAGGCACCGCCACCGCGGCTACGCAGGTCGGCCAGAAGTGCGCGACCGCCACTGGCGGACCGCCGGTGATCTTCGCGAGAACCGTGGTGTCGGGAGAGAGCTACGTGTTCCCCGCTGACGGCGTGGTCACGAAGTGGGGCCTCAGTCGCGTGGGCAGCTCCGGCCAGTCGATGACGGCCGCTGCGATTGGCACGTGGTCGGGAACACAGTGGACGATCGTCGGCGCGCTCCCGCTCGTCGATTTTGCGCCGTCGGTGGCGTCCGAAGTAGCCGCCCGCTACTCCGTGAGTGCTGGCCAGTCGCTCGGCACTCTGACTTTCAACTCGGGCGCGATGATGTGTGGGTCTGCGAGTGCATCCGATTCGCTCGAATACTCCGGCAGCTACGTTCCCGTCGGCACGACCTTCACTCCGTCAGGAACCATCCCGAGCAATCGCCCGAACGTGTGGGCGAACCTTGAGGCCGATATCGACAAGGACGGTTTCGGCGACGAGACCCAGGACCAGTGCCCGCAGTCGGCGCTCTACCAGAGCCCTTGTCCCGTTCTCGCGATAAGCCAGGAGCTTGCCGCTGCAAAGGGCGCGATCTTGATCACTGCGGCTGCCAGCGCTGACACCTCATTGACGGCTACGGCATCGGTGAAGGTGCCCAAACTTGGATCGAAAAAGGCCTCCACGGTCACGTTCTCAAGCAAGCCCACAGCATTCTCCGGCGGTCAGCTGAAAAAGATCAAACTGAAGCTGCCGTCTCGTGCGAACAGCGCGTTGGCCACCACGAAGAAGTCGAAGAAGCTGAAGTTCACCGTGACGGTGACCGGAAACGGTCTGGCCAATACGGCGACGAGCATCAAGAGCATCTCGCTTCCGGGAACGAAGAAGTAGTTGGCGGGCTTCCCACGCGGCATCGGGGTGGCTCATGGGGTCAGACCTAGACTCGGGTCCATGAAACTTCAACGCGCCCTCGTAGCCTCGCTACTCGCAAGCCTTGTCGCCTTCGCCGCAATCATCGGGTCAGCGTCCGCAGCAACTCAGGTCGGCCAGAAATGTCAGGTCGGCTACAGCGGTCAGCCGACGATGATTCAGGGCAGCATTACGTCAGGCCAGTCCTACACGGTCGCAAGCTCCGGGATTCTCACAAGCTGGGGCGTGGATACGACGACCTTTGGCAGCTCGTCGATGCTTGCCGCCGTCTTTGGCACCGAGTCCGGCGGAATCTGGACGGTCCAGCGCGCAACCCCCTTTCAGCTGGTGGTCGGCAACCGGGTCAACGAGTTTCCGACGCGGATGCCAGTCGTGGCAGGAGAGGTGCTCGGGATGGTCTCCTACAACTCGAGCAACTTGATGTGTGGCGTGCTGCCAGCTGGTGACTCAATTGCCAGCTCGGGGTCATCCACGTATCCCGGGGATTCGTTCATGCCCAATGCGACGCCGCAGTTCCGCGTCGGTGTCTGGGGAATCGTCGAGCCCGACGTTGACGGCGACGGCTTCGGAGATGACACGCAGGACAAGTGCCCGCAGTCCGCAGCGTTCCAGAACGCCTGTCCGGTCCTTGCGATCAGCCAGAGCCTTGCCGCGATCAAGGGTGCCATCTCGATCACCGGCACCGCGAGCATCGCTTCGTCGTTGACAGCAACCGCTGTGGTCAAAGTCCCCAAGCTCGGGAAGAAGAAGGCCGCCACCGTGACTTTCTCTTCACCTCCGACCGCCTTCGCCGCAGGTCAGCTCAAGAAGCTAAAACTGAAGCTTCCCTCACGCGTCAAGAACGCACTCGCGGGAACGAAGAAGTCGAAGAAGCTGAAAATCACGGTCACGTTGAGCGGCGCCGGGCTCGCCAACACGGCGACCAGCGTGAAATCGATCTCGCTCCCCGGGACGAAGAAGTAGGCACTATCGCGAGAGCTTGATCGTTCGCAGGTTGCGCAGCGAACGCGTGAAACGTGCTTCAGGCGTGCCGCCGACCGGGACGGCGCGCGCGTAGATCGTGTACTTGCCAATGGGGAGTGATTTTCTCAGCTTGAGCGACCACTTCGTCTTGCCGCTCGCCCTCAGCCAGACCTGACGCTTGCAGCCGGCTTTGGTTTTGCGAACGCTGCGGAACTTCGCCTTGTTGCTCTTGAGCCACAAACAGCGTTTCGATTTGCGCGGCCCGGATTTGAAGATCGCCACCTCGACCTTGCTCACTGATCCATTGAGAGCGGAGGCGGTGCCGGTGACGCGCTTGAGCTTTGACCGCTTGAGCCTGGACTTGGTCGGCGACGTGATTTTCGCGCGGGCGGTCGGTACGCCAGGCAGCAGTGGAAGCGGGTCTGGCTGCAGCTTGACTGACAGCACCTGGACGCCGTTCGCATTCTTGCCGACCAAGAACAAGCGTTGGTCGCCCGCAAGTGCGGAGGCCGAAGACCAGAGACCATCCACCGGATGATGGACGAAACCGTTGTCCCCGAACGACGGATCGGGCGCGCCGCTGGACAGTCGCGCCCAGATCGCAGTGCCGTTCACACCATCGATGCGCCCGCGGCCGCTCGCGAGGATTCTCCCGTTCGACTGAACCTCAAGACCCGTCGGAATGCTCTGCTGGCTGCGGTCGTCGATGTACTGTCCGCCATTTGCGAAGCCTCCGTCGGGGTGCCATCGGCGTTGAGCCGCGACATCACCATCCAGTTGCTGCTGCTGCCGTCGGTGGAGAACGAGGCGTAGACGATCTTGCCGTCGCTCTGCAGCGCCATCTCGCGGCATTGGTTGTTGGTCAGAGTGTCAGGCCTGATCTGGAATCCGTTCCCGTTGAACTGCCCGTCATATTCTCCGACCGACGAGAAGCCGACGAAGGCGTCGTTGACCTGGTCGCCGCTGTTGGTCGGTGCATACCCACAGGCGACCGAGCGGCCGTCCGGACGGGCAACGATGTCGAGCGGCTCCCCGTCGTAGCTGGGGAAGCTCGTCGAGTGCCAGCCCGAGCCGTTGAAGGTTGTGTCGAGCACGCCGGCTGAAGTGACGGACTGCGTGAACCAATAGCGTGGGGAGGCATTAATGGTGCCGGTGCTGAGGTATGAGCCGTCGGGGCGAATCACCAACTCGTTGATCACAGCGGAGTTCACCGAAATGCCTGTGTTGGTGAACACGCCAGGCATTGCGCCAAGCGGGTTGAATGTCGGATCCAGGCCGCCGTCCTCGGTGAACCTGGCGACCGTTGGGTACTCGACGCCAGTGTTGCGCACGGCCCCGCCAACAACGATGCGGTTGTTGGCCTGGACCACCACCGCGGAAAACTGCGCGAAGTCAGGCCCCAGACGGGTCAGCACCAGGCCGTCGATCCCAAAGCCAGGATCGCGCGCGCCGCTGGGCAGCAGGCGTATGACGAACGCATATGCGTTGGTCGGCCCCGCGAGGCTGCCGACGATCACGATCTTCCCGTCGGGAGCAACGGCGATGTCGCGTGGCTCAGCGTCGTCGAAGTCGGGACCGGCGGCCACGGTTGCCACGCCGGCGGAGCCGAAAGCTGCGTCGAGGTCACCCGGCACTGCTCGAGCCACCGCTGCGGCGCTCAGCGTGACGACGCAGGCGAGCAGGCAGGTGAGAGATAACCGTGAGAGCGCCACGCTTTCCACCCTACAGAGAATTCTTGATCGGTTCCGACGATCTGCAGCCCGACCGCACCTTGTTGACACCCACACGTGTTCATTGGATAGGAGGTAGTTCCCAATGCTCACAAATTCGTCCAGATCACGCTCACTTCGGATCGCACTGCTCGCCATCGCCGCCCTGACCACGTTTCTCGTCTTGACCGGCGACGCAGTCGCCGCCGCCAAATCATGCCAGCCGAAAGGCACAAAAGCGCTGTGGTCTCAAGGGTCGGCAACGGTGTACTACCGATCGGAGCCGAGCTCCGGACAGACTCTGCAAGAGGGAGCCGTTCCGTCGGTCTGTTCCTCAAAATTCACGCGTCGTTACAAGCTGCAGCCACGCTCCGACAAGGGCTCCTACTTCTTCGGCGACTACCACTGGAACGGTCGCTACCTCTACTTCACCACTTCGGGCATCTATCCGCTCTACAGTGGTCCAGAGTCCCCGGCATTGATCGATCTCAAGACCGGGTTGACGACACTCAAGCTTCCGGAGGAGCAGCCGGTTACCCGCCCGGAGGGCGCGATCGAGACTCCAAAAACAGTTGTTTGTGGCGGCGGATATTACGGCTGCTGGAGCGGCGCGACTCGGGTCGCCCTCGGCTCCAACCGATCATTCGCAATTTCAAGCTCGTACTCGCCGAGTGGCCCCGGACCGGCCACCCCACCACGCGGCGAAATCACGCTTTACTGCGTGAATCAAAGCTTCACGAGGCTGACTGCGGGGGTCATCGACGACGAGCTGACTGTCGGCGAAAGCTACACGCTGAAGCGTGACGGCAATCGCGCAACATGGCTGTCGAAAGGCGTGAGGCGGTCCGTCAAGTTCTGCTGAGCGCAGCTAGCACTTCAGCTTGTCCGCAAGCTCGCGGAGGTTCTTCACCTCGAGCTCGGGCTTGCGCGTCTTGGGGTCGTCCGGCTTTTCCTTCTTGCGGTTGACCCAGACGACTGGCAGCTTGGACTTGATTGCCGGGCCGACGTCGTAGTAGTAGCTGGATCCAACGTGCATCCAGCCTTTCTTGCCGCCGATGCGGCGGGCGGTCTCGGTGAAGTGGGCGGCCTCTGGCTTGTAGCTGCGGACCTGCTGCGCGGTGACGACGATGTCGAAGTCGCTGCGGATGTGGCGGCGGCTGGCGACCAGGAGCTTGTCGTCGATGTTGACGACGAGGCCCACTTGGTATTTCTTGGCAATGCGGTCCAGCGCGGCGTTGGCCTCGCGGTAGGGCTTCCAGCGAACCACTGAATCGGGCAGGAAGTTGGTGCGTGAAGGCTCGAGGTCCCACTCGAGATCCTCGGAGATCTTCAGGGCGACGCGGCGCAGGACCTCGGCGTAGAGCTCATAGGAGCCGCTCATGATGTCCTGCTGGTGCTGATTGAAGAGGTCGATCAGCGTGCTCTTGTCAGGCAGGCTGAAGCCCGTTCGATCGGCCTCGATCTGGAAAGCTTCGTGGACACCGGACTCCCAGTCGATAAGGGTGCCGTACACGTCGAAAGTGATCCATTTGATGTCTTTTGGAATTGCCATTGAATAATCCGCTCAGTGCTGCCAGAAACAGCTTTGTTATGGGCTATTTGCCCTGATACCGTTCCGCGCGCGCTGACGCAGAAAGACATACTACGAATCGCGTTTCGCATACCGCATTTGCGTATCACCCAATTGGAGCACTTCCCACGATGGATCTTCTCGAGTATCAAGGCAAAATTCTCTTTGGCAGGCATGGCCTCGCGGTCTCTGACGGAAAGGCTGTGACGACCGTCGAAGACGCGCTCGCCGCAGCGGATGAAGTTGGTTACCCCGTGATGGTCAAGTCCCAGGTTCTTATGGGCGGCCGCGGCAAGGCCGGCGGCGTCAAGTTCGCTCCCGACCGCGAGGCCGCGACCGAGCACGCGAACAACATCCTCGGCCTCGACATCAAGGGCCACGTCACGCGCACGATCTGGATCGAGCACGCCTCAGACATCGAGACCGAGTACTACGCCTCGGTTCTGCTTGACCGTTCGGCGAAGAAGCCGCTCGTCATGTTCTCCACCGAAGGCGGCATGGACATCGAGGAAGTCGCAGAGAACACCCCGGAGAAGCTGATCAAGCACCACGTCGATCCGCTCGAGGGGCTCTCTAAAGAAGAGGCCGTGAAGATTGCGACCGATGGTGGCGCTGACGCTGACGTGATCGAAGGCGTCGCCGATGCTCTCGTCGCGCTTTACAAAGTGTGGATCGAAGAAGACGCCACGCTCGCCGAGATCAACCCGCTGATCATCACGCCCAGTCGTGAGGTCAAGGCTCTGGACGCGAAGGTCACGCTCGACGGCAACGCCGACTTCCGCCACCCCGACCGCGAAGGCCTCGGCGACACCGCCAACGCCGATCCGATCGAGGTCAAGGCGAAGGAGCAGGGCGTCGTGTACATCAAGCTCGACGGCAACATCGGCATCCTCGGCAACGGCGCAGGGCTCGTCATGAGCACGCTCGACGTTGTCGCCCAGCACGGCGGCAAGCCTGCCAACTTCCTCGACGCAGGCGGAGGATCCGACGCCGCCAAGGTCAAGCAGGCCGTTGAGCTGATCCTCAGCAACCCGGATGTAAAGGCAGTCCTGTTCAACATCTTCGGCGGCATCACACGCTGCGACGAAGTTGCCAACGGTCTGATCGCAGCGTTCGAAGACCTCAAGCCGTCCATTCCGTTCGTTGTGCGCCTCGACGGCACCAACGACGTCAAGGGTCGCGAAATTCTCGAAGCCGCGGCGCTGCCCAACGTGCACCCCGCGAAGACGATGGACGAAGCTGCGGCCCTGGTCGCCGAGCTCGCCAACAAGGAGAGCTAGACATGTCAATCCTCGTGAACAAGGACACGCGCCTCGCAGTCGCCGGAATCACCGGCCGCGAAGGTTCGTTCCACACCCTGAACAACCGCGCATACGGCACCAACGTCGTCGGCGGAATCAACCCGAAGAAGGCCGGCGAGAACGTCGAAGGCATTCCCGTCTTCGCCAACTGGGCCGACACCGTCGCCGAGACCCAGGCCAACACGGCGATGATTTTTGTACCACCGCCGTTCGCCGCCGCCTCAGCGCTTGAAGCAGCCCAGGCTGGGGTCGAAGTTGTGGTCATCATCACGGAAGGAATTCCGGCACACGACGAGCTCAAGCTCTACAACCAGGTCAAGCGCGACCACCCGAAGACTCGTTTGATTGGACCCAATTGCCCAGGGATCCTCTCGCCGGGCGAGGCGAACGTAGGGATCATCCCGGCGTCGTTCTTCAAGCCGGGCAACGTCGGAGTTGTCTCGCGCTCAGGCACGCTGACTTACCAAATCGGAAACGAGCTGGCCCAGAAGGGCTTCGGCAACTCGTCGATCGTCGGCATTGGCGGCGACCCGGTTCCGGGAAGCTCATTCGTGGACATCATCGAGCTCTTCGAGCAGGATGACCAGACCGAACTGATCGTGATGAGCGGTGAGATCGGTGGATCGGCCGAGGAAGAGGCCGCTGAGTACGTCAAGAACCACGTGAGCAAGCCGGTCGTCGGCTACATCGCGGGGTTCACTGCGCCTGAGGGCAAGCAGATGGGCCACGCCGGTGCGATCGTTTCTGGCTCTGCCGGCACCGCCAAGGCCAAGGCCGAGGCGCTTGAGGCCGCGGGCATTCGTGTTGGTCGCACTCCGACTCAGACTGCTGAAATTGCGATGGAACTGATCGGCGCGCCTGCCTGATCAGCATTATCGATCCTTCTCATCCAAGCCCCGGGCGCCAGCTGGCACCCGGGGCTTTTTTTGGTTTGCTGCTTCTGGCTAAGTTGGCTAGAATAGGTGGATGCAGTACAACGTTCTGGATGCACGCAACCAGTTTTCGAGGCTGATCGAAGCTGCCGAGGCAGGAGAAGAAGTCGTAATCGCGCGGCGCGGAAAGCCCGTGCTGAAATTCGTGCTCATCGATGATGAGGCACCACTCGGCTCCCCCGCCCGGGTTGCTCAGGCGCTCGCAAAGCTGTCGCCGACGACTCCAAGCACCTTCAACGAAATTGAGGCCGAGATTCGCGACGCCAAGTCGGGATGGAGCGACGATCATTGAGCACGTACCTCGACAGCTCCGTCGTGATTCACGCTACTGCCGAGTCAGACTTCGGAGCTCGACTTCGGGCCGCGATCGACTCCGCTGACCCGAGTGTGAACTTCTCGATCTCACCGTTGGTAAGGATGGAGTCGCTCGTCCGCCCGATTCGAGATCGAGACGAGAACTCGATCGCCAATCGCCTTCTCGTTCTCGAGAGCTGCACGTCGCTACCTATTCGCGAACACACCTACGAGTTGGCAACGCACATTCGGGCAATGCATGGGGTGGGAAGCGCCGACGCGATCCACCTTGCCACCGCGAGCCTGAGTGACTGCAGCGAACTCTGGACCAGTGACAAGCAAATTGTCAACGCGGCGCCAAATTTCGCCGTGGATGTGACAGAGCGATTCTGAGACCACGCGCCCACTTCTACGGCGACAGCTTCGTCGCGGGCTACCTCGACTCAACCGGACTTGGCTGGGTCGGGCGGCTTGCTGCTCGATGCCACGGAATTGATTTCGCGAACCACGGTGTACCGGGCGCCACCTCTGAAGCGTGTGTGCACCAGTGGGAGAAGTCCGGGATCGATCCACGACGGAACGAATCCGTCGTCTTCTCCTTTGGCACCAATGACCTGATCTACGGAGTGCCGATCGAGAACTCGCTCGCCGCGCTGACGCTCGCGCTCGATCGAGCAGAAGCACTCGCCGTTCCGGCTTGGGTGACCGGACCACCGGATGCGCCGCAGATTGCGGATTCCTACGCCGGTATCTGCGCCGCGCGTGACGTCCCCTTCTTTGACACCGTCACGCCGCTGGGCCCCGGCTCAACCTGGCGCGCCGAAGCCGAGGCCGGCGACGGCTCTCACCCAGGCGCCGGAGGCTACGCCGAGCTGGCCGATCTGCTCGAAGAAGCCGGCTTGGTCGAGTGGCTGACGAAAATGTCATCTCGATAACCTGACGCTCATGACTGTTGACGTGAAAACCATCTCTTTTGCCCGCGGCGCGCCGTCCCTCGACCTGATCCCTGTGGACGGCCTCAAGGAATCTGCGCAGAACGCATTCACCAACGACCCGGCCGGAGCTTTCGGCTACGGAACCGCCGTCGGCTACCAGCCGCTGCGCGAATGGATCGCCGAGAAGGAGGGCGTTGAGGTTGACCGCGTGATCGTCACGAACGGCTCACTCCACGCCTGCGCGCTGATGTTCGATCAGCTTGTTGCGCCGAGCGACAAGGTCGCGATCGAGCAGCCGCTCTACGACCGTTCGCTCTTGATGCTGCGCCAGCGCGGCGCCGACCTCGTCGGCTACGCACTGCAGGAAGACGGCTTCGACCTCGACGCGCTTGAAACCGACCTCGCCGCCGGAATGAACCTGCGCTTCGTCTACACGATCCCGCACTTCCACAATCCGGGCGGCTGCACGATGCCGCTCGAGAAGCGTCAGCGTCTCCTGGACCTCGCAAACCAGTACGACTTCTTGATAGTCGAGGACGACCCGTACCGCGACATCGTTTTCAATGGCACATCGCTGCCGTCGATCCTCTCGCTCGATGAGTCGCAGGAGCGCGTCGCATTCATGAACTCCTTCACCAAGCAGGTCTGCCCCGGACTGCGTATCGGCTACGCGATCGGTCCGAAGTCACTGATCAAGGACATGGTCACGGCCGGTACCAACACCTACATTTCGCCCGGTCAGGCGTCTGAGGCGATCCTCAACGACTATGTCCGCGCGGGCAAGCTCGACAAATCGATCGAGGTTGTGCGCAGCGCTTTGAGCGAGCGTCGCACCGCGATGGTCGAGGCTATCCGCGAGTACCTTCCGCAGGCATCGGTCGTCGTTCCGCAGGGCGGCTACTTCATGTGGGTAGACCTCGGCGAGGGCGTTGACACCGATGAGATCGCAGTCAAGGCCGCCGAGCTCGGCGTGCCGATCACAAAGGGCAGCGACTTCATGATCGAGGGCGGTCAGAACGCCATGCGCCTGGCCTACAGCGCGGTGCACCCTGATGAGATTCGCGAGGGCGTTGAACGCCTCGCCGGAATCATCAAAGGCTGACGGCGGGCCGCATCAGTGGCGCTGCTTGGCCTCTGCTCGCGTGCCGAGTTCACGTGCGCGGTAGATCGAGACCGGCTGGGAGATCCCCTTGAAGCGGCGGCGGCCGACGTTGCTCCAGTCGTACTCGTCGGCGAGGTCGTCGTGGACTTCTGCGGTCGTGAGCACGGCGCCTGGCCTGGCTACATCGCTCAGGCGGCTGGCAAGGTTGACCGGCGGGCCATAGACGTCTCCTGATCGATCGAGGGCTTCGCCGAAGGCCAGCCCCACCGAGAGTTGCGGAAAGTCGTCGGCCTCCCGCTCGACAGCCGCCATCAGCGCAAGGGCGGTGTCCATCAGCACCCGCGGCTCAGGGGCGATCAGCATCACGGCGTCGCCGATCGACTTGATCAAACGCACCGGCGGCTCGACCAGCTCGGATGCCAGCCCGCTGAGGCGCTCTGCGATCGCGCCCAGCTCTTCGGCCGCGATCTGTTCACCGAGCGATGTGAAGCCGACGAGGTCTGCGAAGCAGACTGCAATCGGGCGAGTGTCCGAAAGAAAGTCGATCGCCGCTTCGTTGCCGAGGATGTCGGCGCGCATCTGGTCGCGCAGATGCAGGTTGAAGAGATGCTGGAGGACGAAGGCGAACTCGGGAGTGGTCGCCCGAGTGATCGCGGCGTAACGCTTGGCCATCTCGGCCTCGTCGAGATTCGGATCGAGATACGTGGCAAGGAACTGGCGCTCAACCACGGCAGCAAGCTGGGAGAGGGACGCGCCGAGCACGCGGTTGATGCCGCGGATGCTCTCAATCGAGAAGCCCATCTCGATATTGGCGCGGACCGACTTCATGGTCTTGACGTCGAGATCGCTGTAGGAGCGCTGCTCGACGTCCGGGTCCGCGAGACCGAGTGACTTGCGCAGCTCAAGGAAAAGCTGCAGGTCCACGCCAGCGAGCTCGGCGACTTCTGCGGCGTTGTACTTGGGCACGCCGCCGAGCGCGCGCTCGACAGGCAACAGGAATAGGCGCTGTTCCTGGTGTGCGAGCAGGAGCTCGTCTGGCTCGACGTTCTCTTCGTCGATCAGATAATCGAGCAGGCGAACGCGGGCGTCGCGGCCCGAATCGTCCGAGACGTCACCAAGCAGACCCGCCGCCTCGTAGTCGAAGTCGGGGTGACGCTTGCTCAAGGGTGGCTAACGGCCGTAGCGTTCTTTGGCGAGCACGAGCTGCTCGGGAAGGGCGGTGCGCGGTGGCGGCGAGGGCTCGGCGAGCACCGAAACGGTCTCGCCCGACGAGCGCGAGAGCGTGTGCTCGCCATCGTCTGACTTGTAGGTGACCTCTTCATCGTCGACCGAGACGATCTCGCCTGCCTGGCCGGGCTCGACGCCCGATGCCTTCAAGTAGTGCAGTAGATCCTCGGCCTCGTTCTCGAAGCGCAGGATCGTGATCTTTGCGCCAACTTCGCAGTCGGACAGCGGCACGCCCATGATGCGGTCGGCCGGGTCGATCGGGTGACCGTGCGGGCAGGTTTTGGCGTTACCGATCGCAGCGAGCATCTTTTCTTCCATCAGCGGAGACATCGCGTGCTCCATCAACTCGGCCTGCTCGTGCACGTCATCCCATGGGATGTCGAGGACGTCCGTGAGGAAGCGCTCGATCAGGCGGTGGCGACGGACGATCTGCTCGGCCTGCTCGGCGCCGTGGTTGGTGAACTCCCACGACTTGTCCGGGAGGCGGTGCACGTAGCCGTCGGCCTCCAGGCGAGAAACCATTTCGTGGACGGTCGGGGCAGACAGCTGCATCGCGCGGGCGATGTTCGCGCCGGTGATTGGGAGTTCTACCTCCTGAAGCCAGAAAATCGTCTGGAGATACTCCTCTTCGGCAACTGTGGCGTGGTCGTGCGACATCGGCCTGATCCTACACGTCCATTCCGAGCCGGGCGCGCGGTTACGCTGCCTGCCGATGACGACGCAAAATCGACCTGTGCTGGTTGCGCCGGACAAGTTCAAGGGCACGCTCACGGCCGCCGAGGTCGCCGCGGCAGTTGCGAGCGGGCTCGCGTCCCAAGGCATTGCTTCAGACGTTTGCCGCATCGCCGACGGCGGCGAAGGAACGATCGACGCAATACTCGAGTCGCGCGGAGGCGAGGTCGTCAGGTGCACCGCATCGGACGCACTCGGGCGGTCGATCGACGCGCGCTTTGCGCTGCTCGACGAAAATACTGCGCTGGTGCAGTCGTCTGACGCGATCGGGTTGGAAATGATCCGTCAGACTGAACGCAATGCACTCACTGCGAGCTCTCACGGCGTCGGCGAGCTGATTGCCGCTGCGGCGGCGAGCGGTGTACGCGAGGTACTCGTGGGCGTGGGCGGGACTGCCTCGACCGATGGCGGTGCCGGCGCGATCGACGCGCTCCACGAGAGCGGGCTGCTCGGCAAATACGGCCGATTGAAGAAGTGTCCGCGGATCACGGTGCTCTGTGACGTTCGCGCCGCATGGGAACAGGCCCCGACCGTCTTCGCGCCGCAGAAGGGCGCAAACAGGGCCGACGTCAAAACCCTGGCCGCTCGGCTTGAGCTGATGGCCGGGGAACTTCCGCAGGATCCCCGCGGAAAGCTCATGACCGGTGCCGGCGGCGGATTGGCCGGCGGGCTCTGGGCGGCCGGCGGGGCTGAACTCAAATCCGGAGCCGGTTTCGTTCTTGACGCAGTTGGCTTCACTCCGCGAATGCTCGCCTCGCGAGCGGTGATCACTGGTGAAGGCGCGCTCGACCGGCAGACGTTGCTCGGCAAGGCCGTTGGCGAGGTGGCAACGCGCGCGCGCCAGGCGGGACTGCCCTGCCACGCCATCGTCGGACGAATGGAAATGACCGAATTCGATGCGCGCGTTCTGGACTTTGAGAGCATCGTGACCGCCGGCAACGCTGCAGAAATCGCCGGCGCCGGCGAGCTCATGGTCGCCCGACTGCCAAAATTTTGACCTGAACGCTGGCGGCACCACTACAAAACTGGACAAACGGGGTTTCACTACTAGTCTGTACTCAGTTGCTTGGAGTGTCCAAAGGGCACACAAATCCCGGAGATTTTTGCCCAAGAAGGGTAAACACGGACAAGCTGGTGCGATCGAGCTCCCGGGAGCATCTTGATCGCAATAAAGACTGAAATATGACGAGCCTTCGAACCGAACATCGCCTCTGCGGCGACACTTTGCGCAAGCTGCACCGCGCGGCGCTTCTGCTCGTCCCCGTTGCTCTGACCGCTGTTTTTGCTGGCCCGACGGCAGCTGCCAATACGGCCAGCGTCGCGATCGCATCGCCGCGCGCCAATCAGTCGGTCAAAGGTATGCTTCAGATTATGCCGCGCGTGAAGTCGAAGCGCGGACCTTTCACCGTGACGGTGAGGGTCGACGGCAAGTTCTACGACAAGCAGCGCTCATCGACCAGACGTGACGCTCAGCGGGGCATCCCGATCGACACGACCGAGCTCAAAAATGGGCGCCACCAGCTGACGGTCACGGTCTACGGCAAGGCCAAGCCCCGCCGCGCGTCGCAGACGCTGAAGTTCGTAGTCAGGAATTCCAAGCGCCGTCCGGCCGGTTCGGGTGAACGCGCGCCGTCCGGCAACCTCAAGGACTTTCGACTCATAGTGGCTGAAGGCTTCGACCGCGACGCCCCGCCCGGCTCGATCCCCGACAACATCGAAGACCCGGAAACCCCGGTCTACACCGGCTCGACCGGCACGCCATGGATGACGTACCCGTCGACCTTCCTGGATACTTTCCTCCGGAACCCGTACCGCCCGAAGGAAGTGCTGAGCGTGCACGACAGCGTGCTCGATTTCTACCTCCACCCGGTGAACGGCAAAAACGCGGGTGCCAGCGTCTCGCCGATTCTTCCGAACGGCACGCAGTACCAGACATACGGGCGCTACTCGGTGCGCATGCGCATCGGAAACTCCCCGCTGAGCCAATACCACGTGGCCTTCCTGCTCTGGCCCTATGACAACAAGGACTACGAGGTCTCAGAGAGCGATTTTCCCGAGAATCAACTCGTGCGTGGCCGCACGCCCGCGACCGGCTACGCCCATTACGGCAAAGACAGCACCCAGGAATACATTTTCAGCAAGCCGGTGGATTTCCGTGATTGGCACACCTACACCCAGGAGTGGAAACCCGGCGAACGCCGCTTCTACCTTGACGGGAAGCTGGTCTACGTGACCAAGGCTCCGGTCTGGGGCGGGCCGATGCGTTGGCAGCTGCAGGTCCAGAGCTTCAAGAACGGCAAGCAACGCGGCCGTTTGTACATCGATTGGGCCGCCGTGTGGTCCTACGCGCCGGGCACAAAAGCCGGCTGAACGTATTTTTTCGCTCTGGGCCTGGACGCTCGGACGAAACGATCGTCTGCACTACAACGGATGTCCAGAACATTCGTTGAGAAACCGTTGAGTTTTTCATGTCCGCTCTCCGAGCTGGCGAGTCCACAGGTAGCTCATGCTTCCGCTACCTGTCAAGACCGCCACGCTCGTGGCCATCACCACGTTCATGTTGATGGCTGCGTCCACCGCTTCGGCGGGCGATATCAGCGTAAAAATCACCTCCCCCAGGGCAAACGCGACGATTGGCAAGCAGGTGAACGTCCAGGCGCGCGTCCGCCCGGTTCGCAAGAACTACAAGATCACGTATTACTTCGACGGCAAGCCGCTCGCAGTCCAGCGCGGCGGAGCCTCTTCGAGCGTCGGTCGCAGCCAGAAATTGAACATCGCGAATGCGCGCCGGGGGCGCCACACACTTCGCATTGTCGTGCAAACCGGCAGCAAGAAGAAGTCGAGCAAGAGCGTCATTGTCAACGTCGTGAGGCCTGCTGATTCAGGTACTGCCAAAGGATCGCCCAAGGTAGAAACCGCGGGCGACCAGACAACCATTCCCGAAAGCGCAAGCTTTCCCACCGGGAACGCCCAGGACTTTAAACTGATATTCGCCGACGACTTCACCAAGGATGCAGCGCTGGGATCGATGGGCAGCGACAGCGACCCCGACAAGATCGTCTACACCGGTGCGAACGGCACCAAGTGGCGTACCTATCCCAGGACGTATAAGGACACGTACCAGAAGCGTCCGTACCGCTCCGACCAGGTGCTCAGCGTGCAGAACGGCAATCTCGACTTCTGGCTTCGCAACGTTGACGGCCAGCCCGCCGGCGCCAACCCATCGCCGGTTCTGCCCAACGGCTCGCAGTACCAGACCTACGGCCGCTACTCAGCGCGCGTCAAGGTCGACGCGACCGACCTATCCGAGTACTACATGGCATGGCTGCTCTGGCCGCAGAATGAATCCGACTGGGCGTCAGCCGAGAGCGACTACCCCGAAGGTTCGCTGCGGCCGGGCCGCAACGGCGTGACGGCCTTCAGCCACTACGGCCCCGGCCAACAGGAATGGGCCGAGGACAGCTCGGTCGACTTGCACGAGTGGCACACCTACACGCAGGACTGGACTCCCTTGGTCCGCCGCTACTACGTTGACGGACGCCTGTTCAAGACGACGAGCAGCCCGGTGTACAGCGGACCTCAGCGTTGGCAGCTCCAGACCGAGACAAACGGCAACGGCAACGGCAACGGCCACCTCAAGGTCGACTGGGTTGCGGTCTACTCGTACGCACCGGGCACCACTCCCGCAAGCTGATCCCTCTCAGCGGCGCTCGACGAGTCGACCGACGATGGCTTCGTAGACGCCGCTTCCGTGCGTGGCCTCTGTGACCCTCACGTTCGCAACGGCCTCAGCCACGGCCTGCAGGTCTGGGTTGAGATCGACTGCGTTGCGCATCAGATAGAACTCCCCGACCGCCGACGCGACCTCGAGATCCTCGCGTGAATCCCCGCAGGCGATCACTTCGTCCCGCTCGTAGCCGCGGATCTGCATGTGGCGGGCGACTGCCTGCGCCTTGCCGGCGACGGTCGGAATCAAGTGGTAGGCGTTCATCTGGTCGAACTGGAGTTTCTCGGACCTTCGATGGATGCGGCCGTTGTCGATCAGGCGCAGGTGGCCGTGGCCGTTGTCAGCCAGGAATACGTCGATCTCATCTGTATCGACGACGCCGCGGAAGAGATGCGAGACGTCGCGGTTGGTGTGCCAGGGCGCGTGGTACTCGAGGCGGTCTTCGAAGTTCTCGAGCAGCAGCGTCGGTACACCGGCAGCCTCGATCTGCTGAAAGATGTTGCCAGTCTCGTTCGGCTCCAACCCGCCGGTGAGCCACTCGATCTCGCCGTCGATCATCAGGCCGCTGCCGACCTCGAAGATGTAACTGGTCTGCCCCATCAGGCGGGCGTCCTCGAGCACCTGTCCCTGACGCCGTCCGCTGAAGATGCAGATCTCCACGTCGGCGCGCAGGCAGGCCTCGACGGCCTTGACGCCGTCGGTCGTGATGTTGCCCTCACCGTCGTGAAACAGCGATGCGCCGTAGCCGAGCAGCGTGCCGTCGAGGTCGACGTAGACGCACCTAAGCGCCACTGCCAGCTCCGAGCGATGAGAGTGGCGGACGAAGCCGCGGCGTGACGTCGCGGTAGCTGACCTCGCCGTCGAAGTAGCCGAGGAACTCGCCGGACTCGGCCAGCTCTGGCGGCGGCTGTTCGGTCCGGCCGAGCAGCGCCGAAAGCACGGCGTAGGCCATCGGCGCGAGCTCTTCGAGTTGCTGGTGCTTGTTCAACCGCTCGCCGATGTCCGACTGCGCGATCGCGTCGAGGCCAAAGCGCTTGTAGAAATCAATCAGAAGTTGGATCTCGACTCCGTATCCAGTGCTGAAAGGCAGATCAACCAGCGCCGAGCGACGCGCGGCGATCTCGCCGGCGAGTGGCTGGCGCATTGCGGCAAGCTCAGGGAAATACATATTCAGCAGCGGCCTGCCGACGAGCTCGTTGACGCGGCCGCCGCCGCCCTCGATGCGCACGCCAGAAGAGGTGAAAGGCCGATCGAACGCGCCCTTCACGAGCTGCAGCGAGTCCTCGACCAGCAACGGACCAACGAGGCCGGTCACGAAGGAACCATCGAACGCCTCGGAATCGGAATCGACGAACACGATGATGTCGCCACTCGCAATGCTCAGCCCGCGCCAAAGCGCGTCACCCTTGCCCGCGGGCGGGCCGAAGTCAGGGAGCAGCTTGCCCTCTTGGTAGACATCTGCGCCGACGGCGCTGGCCGCTTGTGCGCTGCCATCGGCCGAGTCAGCGTCGATCACGATGACTTCGTCAATCGCTCCAGCGTCGCGCAGGCGAAGGCAACTGGCTGCGACCCGCCCGACTGTCATCGCGGCTTCCTTCGCCGGAATGACGACACTGATCGTGGTCGCGCCTCTCAATTCGGCGACGCGGGCGGCGCTGAACTCAGCGCCGGCAAAGGTGTTCGATTTGGCCCACAGCTCGGACCGCGCAAGTTGCGCGCGGCCGACCGACTGTGTTGATGACGAACCCTCGCTCACACGAGCGAGCCTAGATCAGACAGCGACTGCCTCGGCCTGCCCGGACGCCGCAGATTCCCGCGGGGCACGATCAAAGTGCAGATTGCCGTCCTCGATCTCGGCGCGGTTGAAATCGAGATAGTCCTGGTGGTAGGTCATGCGCAACTTCCAGGGCGCCTTCGAACCGGCCTTCGGGAACTTCTCGATCGCGCGCAAGACGTATCCGGCCGGGAAGTCAAGGAGCGGCTCGAGCTTCATGCTCGGATCGGTGTTGTGCGGGGTGACCATGTCTGCGCCCGTCTCGTCCATGTGCTTGAGGACGCGGCAGGTGTATTCGGCCACGAGGTCGGCCTTCAGCGTCCACGACGCATTCGTGTATCCAACCGTGAAGGCGAAGTTCGGCACATCAGAGAGCATGCAGCCGCGGTAGACGACCGTGTCCTTGGCGTCGCCGAGCACTCCGTCGATCGAGATCTGGATGTCTCCGAGCGGGACCAGGTCGAGCCCAGTTGCCGTGATCACGATGTCTGCCGGGAGCTCTTTGCCCGACTTCAGCTTGATGCCGTTCTCGGTGAAGGCCTCGATGTGATCGGTCACGATCTCGGCCTTGCCGCGACGCAGCGCCTTGAAGAGGTCTCCGCTGGGGACGACGCAGAGGCGCTGGTCCCACGGGTCGTACGGCGGGTTGAAGTCCTTGCCGACGTCAACCGATGAGCCCTTCACCTGTCGGGCGATTCCGCACATCAGGAGCTTGCGGGCGAGCTTCGGGAAGCGCTGACAGAAGTGGTAAAAAGCGAGCGTCTGCGTGGCGTTCTTCCAACGCGTGACTGCGTAGCCGCGCTTGTCGCCGAGCACCTTGAAGAGGAAGCCGGCGATCGGGTCCTTCTCGGGAAGGGTCATCAGGTAGCTCGGAGTGCGCTGGAGCATCGTGACCATCTCGGCCTTGTCGGTCATCGCCGGGAGGATCGTCACGGCGGTCGCGCCGCTTCCGATGATCACGACGCGCTTGCCCGAGTAGTCGAGGTCCTCGGGCCAGAACTGCGGACGAATGACTTCGCCGCCGAAGTTCTCGATGCCGGGGAACTCAGGGTTGAAGCCGTGGTCGTAGCGGTAGTAGCCGGTGTTTCCGTAGAGGAAGTCACAGGTGACCTCGCTCTGCTCGCCGCTCTTGGCGTCCTCGAGCGTGACGGTCCAGCGCGCGTCCGGGGTGGAGAAATTCGCGGCGACGACTTTCTTGCCGAAACGAATGTGCTGATCAACGCCGGTCTCTGACGCAGCTTCCGTCACATAGGCAAGGATCGAAGGTCCGTCGGCGATCGACTTGGCGTTCACCCAGGGCTTGAACTTGTATCCGAGCGTGTACATGTCCGAGTCCGAGCGGATGCCGGGATAGCGGAAGAGGTCCCAGGTGCCGCCGATGCGCTCGCGCATTTCGACGATCAGAAACGACTTGTCCGGGAGCTTCTGCTGCAGGTGGCGTGCGGCTCCGATTCCAGACAGGCCGGCCCCGACGATCAGGACATCAACGTGATTGACGGCTTCGGCGGTCTCGTTCGATTCAGCTGCGACTGGCGTGGCGGACATCTGGGAACTCCTAGGGGAAGGATGGACTGGCTCGGCCAGCATACCAACACAGTGTCGAGTTTGTCAACTACTTGTCGAAATTATTCGACAGGGTGTATATTGAGTGGGATGGCTTCCCCCACCAAGTCCCCCGAGCGCGGCCGTCGCGCCAAGCGACCGACCGGCGACGAGCGCGAACAATTGATTCGCGAGACGCTCGAGTCGTTGCTCGCGTCAAAGAACTTCCACGAGATCTCGATCGACGACCTGGCCAAGGGCGCCGGGATCTCGCGACCGACCTTCTACTTCTACTTCGAGTCCAAAGAGGCCGTTCTGCTTTCTTTGCTCGACGCGATCGTCAGCCAGGCCGACGCGGCAAGCGACGCGGCCCAGGCTGCGCTTGATCGCGACCCCGCACGCTTCCTGCGCGATTCGCTCTCGGCCTACTTCCACTACTTCGGCGAGCACCGGAACGTTTCGGTCGCAGGCAGCGAGGCAAGCGCGGCCAACCCCCAGGTGCGCTCGTTGTGGAACGAAGTGCGTGAGCGCTGGGTCAGCGCGGCGGTCTCGGCGATTGAAGCCGAACGCGCACGCGGCGCGGCTCCCGAGGGCCTGCCGGCTCGCGATCTGGCGATCGCACTCTTGAACATGAACGAGGGTGTGTTGTTCTCTTCCTTCGCCGGCGAGCAGCCTGCGGTGGACGAGGACCACGTCGTGGACGTCCTCACTGACGTCTGGCTGAAGGCGATCTACGGCGGTCAACCGCCCGAGCCGGCACAGACCTAGGATTGAGCGGGTGCCAAGCACCCGCTGGGAAAACCTCTTCGAAGTAGACAACGCGCCGAGCGAACAACTCGTCGAGCTCGCGCACGAGTCTGGCCAAGCGCCCTTCCTCGTTGATCTGCCCGACGAGTTGAACCCGCGCGTCGCGGCAGCTCTCGCTGCAACCGGAATCGAAAAGCTCTACGGCCACCAGCTCCAGTGCTTTGACGAGGCGATGGGAGTCGGCGACTCGCGCGGCGGCAACGTGATCGTCACGACCGGAACCGCCAGCGGCAAGTCGCTCTGCTTCAACCTGCCGGTGCTGCACACGCTCGCTTCAGACACCAAGGCTCGCGCGCTCTACCTCTACCCGACCAAAGCGCTCGCGCAGGATCAGGCCAGAAAGCTCGGACAACTCGGCACAGCGATCGAGAAGCACGGCCGCGGCCGCTCCGCCACGCTGCGCCACGCGATCTACGACGGCGACACGCCCAGCGGCGAGCGCAGGCAGATCCGCGAACGCAGCAACCTCGTGCTCAGCAACCCCGACATGCTCAACCAAGGCGTGCTGCCGAACCACCGTCAGTGGGCCGACTTCTTCGCCAACCTCGCGTGGATCGTCGTTGACGAGGCGCATGTGTATCGCGGCGTCTTCGGCTCGCATGTCGCCAACGTACTGCGCCGCCTTCGCCGGATCGCCGCTGCCTACGGGACGGATCCGCGCATCATCATGACCAGCGCAACGATCGCCAATCCTTTGCAGCTGGCCGAGCGACTCTCGGGCGAGAAGTTCCAACTCGTGGACCGCGACAGCGGCCCCCATCCCGATCGCCAGATCGCAATGTGGAACACGCCGCTGCTCGACGAGAAGGCGGGCACGCGTGGAAGCGCGCTGGGCGAGGCGTCCTCGATGTTGGTGAAGCTCGTGCGCGCGGACATCCGCACGATCGTCTTCATGAAGTCGCGGCGAGGGGTCGAGCTGATCCATCGCTTCGCGACCGATGCGCTGGCCGATCGCCCTGATCTCGCTGAGGCAGTGATGCCTTACCGCGCCGGCTACACCGCAGCGCAGCGCCGCGAGATCGAGCAAAAGCTCGCTAGCGGCCAACTCAAAGCGGTAATTGCAACGAGTGCGCTCGAACTCGGGATCGACATCGGCGCGCTCGATGCCGCGATCGTCACCACGTTTCCCGGGACCGTCGCGTCGCTGCGCCAGATGTGGGGCCGCGCCGGCCGCGACCACGAGGGCCTTGCGGTCTACATCGCTGGGGAGGACGCGCTCGACCAGTTCTTCTGCCGCCATCCCGATGAGTTTCTCGAGCGCCCGGTCGAGGCGGCGATCCTTGATCCCTGGAACGAGTCGGTCCACCTGCGCCACCTCCACGCCGCCGTCTATGAGCTTCCGCTCCGTCCCGCCGACTCGGAGTTTTTCGGCGAATCCGTCACGGAGTTTGCAACGCAGCTCGTCGCGGCCGGCGCCGTGCGCGAAGACGGCGGTCGCTGGCTGCCACGCGGCGAGGACTTCCCGGCGGCGCGGATCGCCCTGCGCTCGGCGAGCGCCGACAACTTCCACATCGTTGACTCCGATAGCGGTGAAGTGATGGGCACCGTCGAGGCCGAGCGGGCATTCACCACTACTCACCCCGGCGCCGTTTATCTGCACATCGGTCGTCAGTACGAGATCGACGAACTCGATCCCAACTCGCGGACCGTCGTCGCGCGCCCGTTCACGGGCGATTGGTACACGCAGCCAAAGTTCGAGACCGACACGTTCATAGAGAAGGTCGAGGAGTCCCGCCCGATCGCCGCCGGCACGCTGAACTTCGGCCACGTCGCCGTGACCGAGCAGGTGATCGCCTACCAGCGCAAGTCGATCAGCGACCACGAGACGCTTTCATTGGAGTCGCTCGACCTGCCGCCCCAGCACTTCATGACGCAAGCGCTCTGGTACACGCTTGACGACGTTGAGCCCGGTGGCGAGCTACCGCTCGACGTGCTCCAGGGCTCGCTGCACGCCGCCGAGCACTCCCAGATCGCTGTGCTGCCGTTGATCGCAATGTGCGACCGCTGGGACATCGGTGGGCTTTCGACGGCCTTCCACCCCCAGACGGGCAAGCCGACGATTTTCATCTACGACGGGCACCCCGGCGGCGTCGGAATCACGCGGAGGGGCTTCGAGCAGTTCGAGCGCCTGACCACCGATGCGATGCGCCTGATCGCCGAGTGCAAGTGCGAGACCGGTTGCCCGAGCTGCATCCAGAGCCCCAAGTGCGGGAATCTCAACGAGCCGCTGCACAAGGCAGGCGCGCACAAACTTCTGGGCTCGTTGATCGGCTGACGGCTGCAAGCCCGCTGGCATGAAACGCCGGACCGCTACCCGGCGCCGAATTAACGGTTAGAGGTCAGGGAGGATCATGATGTTTTTCAGCTCGCAGTTCTACAAAACGCTCGCACTCTTGACCGTGCTGACCGCGCTACTTGCGCCGCAGGCCTTCGCAGCTGACGGCGGCACGTCGCCGAGCACCGACAACGAGAAGCCTACCGGCGGGGCTTCGGTCGGCGGGTCCACCGAGGCCAGGCGCGCGCCCGTTCTGACGATCTACAAACTCAGCGACACGGCTCTCGCCGACGGCAGCGCGATGAATCTGCAATATCGCTTCAACGCTCCGGCCAAGCGAGTCCGCGTGCGCGCGATCGTGCGCACCGGCAGGGGCACTTACATCAAGACTCTTGAGCTGGGCGTGCGCAGCACGAACGTCACGCAGAAGACTTCACTCACGGCCAACGAACTCGGCGTGCGACGCGCCGGCAGCTTCAAGCTTCGCCTCACCGCGAAGGACGAAAAGAAGCGCGCGGCAAAGCGTGCCAAGAAGATCCCTGCCTGGCGCAACTTCACGTTCACAAACCGTCGCTTTCCGCTCACTGGTCCGTTCAGCTTTGGCAGCGACGAGGCGCGCTTTGGCGCTGGTCGCTCCGGACGTTCGCACCAGGGGCAGGATGTGACCGCCGATCCCGGCACGCGAATTGTTGCGCCCTACGGCGGAGTCGTCAGTTATGCCACGTTCCAGGCAGACGCGGCGGGCTATTACGTAGTCCTGCGCGGAGATGACGGCCGCGACTACGTCTTCATGCACATGCTCGAAGGCTCGACTGCAGTGAAAGCCGGCCAGCGGGTCACAACCGGTCAAACAATCGGAAAGGTGGGCTCGTCTGGCCGTTCGAGCGGGCCACACCTGCACTTTGAGATCTGGATCGACGGCCCCTGGCAGCTCGGCGGAAAGCCGATCGATCCGCTGCCCTTGCTGAAGTCGTGGCTCGCGAGCGGACCCGGCGGTGCGATTCGTACGAGCATCGCTGGCAGCACGGCTCACGCGACCGAAGGACCGCTCGACTGACATCGCTCCCCTCGTAGGATTGCCCCTGAATGGCAATCCTGAGACCAGAGCAACCCGGCGACGCAGCTGAGATCGCCGCGATTCATGTGGCGGCGTTCGAGGATGCATCTGAAGCCGAGTTGATCGCGCGTCTGAGGGTCAGCGAGGTCTGGGTCCCCGAGCTGAGCCTTCTGGTTCAGCAGGAAGAACAGCTCGTCGCCCACGCACTGCTCAGCCAAGTTGTCGCGGGCGAGTCGGAGGCCCTTGTGCTCGGGCCGATTGCGATCCTTCCAGACCACCAACGTGGCGGCCTTGGGACCGCACTGGTGCGAATGGGTCTTGAGCGCGCCCGCGCCCTGAAGTACGAATGCGTCGTCGCTATCGGCCCCGGTGATTTTCTCGCCAACTGCGGATTCCGACCCGCCCGTGGCCGCGGGCTTACCATTGAGATGGACGTACCCGACGAGAACTTTTGCGTCGCTGAACTGGCACCGATGGGCGTGACCCCTGGACCAGTACTTTTTCCTGAAGAATGGACTGCATGAGAACTCACCGATCGTTCATCCCACTCGTCGCGCTCACCTGCGTACTCCTGTTGACGACTGCCACCGCCCAGGCGAAGAGCGGCTCGTTCAAGGTCAGCGTGAGTGGCACCCAGAACTACAGCTGGTCACTCGACGGAACCCGCGGTTCCTGCGAAATCCAACGCGGAGCTGGCTCGGGCACGAACAAGTTCACCTTCAAGTCTCCCAAGTCCGCCCCCTTCTTCGTCAGCACCTCGAGCGGGATCATGGGCAGCCTGAACGCCACCGCGAAGGGCAACCGCACCGGCTCCTTCAGCGTGACCACGGCAACCCCATGCCCGGGATATGAACCGGGCCTTCCGATGGTCGGCGACGCCTCTGGCTGCGGCGAGTACAAGTACAACCTGCGCATGGACTTCAAGCAGAAGGGAGCTTCCCAGTACGTGACAGGGCCCAGCCAGACCTACCCGCCCGGAGCCTGCCCCTCGCCGATCGACAGCGATATCTTGCTTTCGACGGATCTGGCGGCGTGCGGCGACATCCTCGGGATTTTGTACAGGCGAAGTTGGGGAGTCTCTGGCGCTGCGGGCCTGCTGGCCTCAAAGATTTCTCCTTCGATCAAGACTTTGCTCAAGACCCAGAAGGGCAGGTCAAAATCGATCACTGGCAAGGCGGCGGTTGAGTGCAAGCCAGCCTCCACGTTCTCAAGCCCGGTCACAATTCGCGCCGACCTCAAGTACACACTGACCTTCAAACGAACCAGCTGAGCCAATGAAGCGCATCGGACACAAGGGCGCCCACACAGTTGAACACGGCAATACGGCAGCGAGCTTTCACGCCGCGCGCGGACTCGCCGTGGACATGATCGAGTTCGACATCATGCGTTATCCCTACGAGGACCGCCATGACGGCAAGCTTGTTCTCGCGCACGACCCGAGTGACGCCGCAGAACGTGAGGGCAGGACGCTGCTGACCATGGAGCAGGGCCTCGACGTGCTCGCCTCGCCCGAGTTCGCAGACATCGGCCTCGACGTAGACATGAAGCACCGCGGCTTCGAGATGCAAGTGATCGACGCACTGCGCGAGCGCAATCTGCTCAGCCGCACGATGATCACAACGATGCACGCGGAGAGCCTCAAGCTGATCAACGAGCACATGCAGCTCGGCGAGGTCAAGCTCGGCCTGACGATCCCAAAGGTCACGAAGGACTGGCTGAACATGCCCTCTGTCGTCAGGCCGATCATCGTTGCCGGCGTGATCGAACACCGACTGCGCCAACCCACGCGGGTCGCCAAGTTGATCGAGGCCGGCGACATCCAGGCCGTCATGGCGTTCTACTCCTTGATCTCGCCGCGCCTCGTCAAAGCGGTGCACGACGCAGGCGGCGAGCTTTACGCATGGACTGTCGACGACGCGGCAACGATCGAGCGATTGTTCGCGATGGGCGTCGACGGGATAGTCAGCAATGATCCGCGACTGTTTGATGAAGCGGCGGGTCGCGCCGCGGCATAGGATCGCGGGATGCCCAAACACATTGACGTCCCGTCCGAAAACGACATAAGGAAACTGATGTCGGTACGCGCAGATGCATGCGCGTCGATCTACATGCCGACCTCGCCGCTGCCGACTGAATCAGATGCAGCGCGGATCGAATTCAAGACCCTCGCTTCGACTGCGGTGGAACGGTTGCGAGCTTCGGGCACGGATAAGCACGACGTCAACGCAATCCACGACGCGCTCCAGGAGCTCGACGAGGACGAGGGTTTCTGGCTGCACCAGGCGCACAGTCTTGCGGTGTTCGCGACGCCCGACTCACTGCGCACCTTCCGTTTGCCGAACAACCTGACCGAGCTCGTCGAAGTATCGGACCGTCTGCTGGTCAAGCCGCTGCTCAGGACGATCACATTCCCGCAGGCCGCATACGTACTGGCCCTTTCAGTCAACTCGACCCGTCTACTTGCGATTTCGCCCGATCGAGATCCAGCGGAGATCGACGTCCCGAACATGCCACGTGACGCCACGAGCGCTGTCGGCCTCGACTCACTGAAGGACAACAACCCGACCTCGCGCACGCAGGGCAGCGCCGGTCGCAAACTGCGCCTGCGTCAGTACGCCCACCAGGTCGACCGCGCTTTGCGCCCGGTGATTGGTGCCAGCGACCTGCCGCTGATAATTGCGTCGACGGAACCACTCGAGTCGATCTTTCGCGCCACGACGCACTACCAACGCCTCGCGCCGATCAACATCGAAGGCAACCCCGACGAGCGCACCGACGCGCAGCTCGCAGAAGCAGCGCGCAAGGTGCTGGACGTCGTCTACGCAGAGAAGATCGAGCAACTCAAGCAGACCTACGAGCTCCGTGCCAGCAAGGATCGCGCCACGACCGATCTTGCGCGGATCGCCAAAGCCGCGACGTTCGGCGCCGTCGACACACTGCTCGTGGACATCGACGTTTCGATCGACGGCCTTGTCGACGAAGAAACTGGCGACCTGCAGATCGACGAGAGCGACACGGTCAGCAACTACGGCATCGTCGACGAGATCGCCAAGCGCGTGATCGACTCGGGTGGCCGCGTGCTTGCTGTGCGCAAGGAGCAGGTGCCCGCAGGCGCCGATGCCGCGGCGATCCTGCGATTCGCCGTATGAGCTTGTCCGGACAGCTGATGACCTGTACCATCACCTGCTGCGCGGCGAGATAGCTCAGCTGGTAGAGCACACGACTGAAAATCGTGGTGTCCCCGGTTCGAATCCGGGTCTCGCCATCCTTTATTTTTGGATCAGCCTCAGGTACTCCGCGCGGGCCGCAAACGTCTTGCGCATCTCGCCGGTCACTTCCCCGAGAAACTCCTCGCGGTACGTGCCGTCCGTGAAGACAGCGATTGCGTAGTAGAGACCGCTGAGAACCCCCACTGCCCCCGCGACCACGATCAGCTCGTCGCTGAGAGTGAAAGTCACGCCGACCAGCCGCCACTCGGCGATCACGTCGATCCCGGCGCCAGTCCAGTTCTGCATCAGCTCGGCGCTGAGCGCGATCATTCCGAACAGCGCGAAGAAGACGCCGACCGCGACGGTCACGAGCAGTACCTGCAAGGACTGGGAGACGAACAACACGAGCCCGACGTTGATCCTCTGCGCTCGCCCGAGCGACGGCGCGTCGGCGTCGACTGAGTCGGCAATCCGATCGACTTCGCGCGGAAGTCGCACAAACAGGAACAGTGCGCCGACGAGCACGAACAGGATCCCGACTGCGATGAGGTTCCCGCGTCCCATGTCGGCGAAGACCTGCCAGACCTCGACGGTCATGAAGAGCACCACCGAGAAAAGCATCAAGAGCGGAAGGGCTCGCGCGATCAGTGCGAGCGAGCCAGCCAGCTGACCGAACAGCCGCCGTCCGGCCCAATGCAATATCCAAAGCAGGCCGAAGGCAGTGACGGCGTAGATCACGGCCAGGACAAGAAGGTTCCCGGCCAACGTGACCAACGCGCTCACCCACTGCTGATTGAAAATCAACGGAATAAGCGCGGGAATCACTACGAAGCCCGCGAGTTCGGATTTGCCGATGTCGGTCGGTCGCTCAAACGCAGATCGGCCACGGACGCGATTGGCGATCATCCAGGTGATCGCAAGCAGGCTCAGACCGCCGATCAGCGCAAGTAGATTCGCCCACCAGGCCCACGTCAGATCGATCGCGCCGAGAAACTCAACCCAGAAAATCAGCGCGAGCAGACCGGCGGCGCGAGTCCAGATGTCCTTCGAGGCGTCGCGCTCGGCAATCAGCAACGGCAGCCCCGCGCGTCGGAACTGATCCTCGTATTTCTTGCGCTCCACCCTCGCAGCGTCGCGTGCGAGTGGGACGGAAAACGGCGATCGTCTGGCGAGAAATCTAAAGCAGATCGCAAATTCGGCCGAATACCTCTGCAAGGCGTGCCTGAGCAGACACTCGCGCGTCTTTTTCAAACAATCCCTCAAGGAGATTCATAATGAACAAGAAGTCAAAGCGCGTGAGCGTTGGTCTTGGCCTGTTCCTCGTATTCGCCCTCGCAGCTGGTGGAGCGTACGCATACTGGACGAACAACGGCACCGGCACCGGCACCGCGAGTACTGCCACCCCCGCAGCCGGTCAGCTCAGCGCCAGCGGTAACGCAATCAGCGGTCTCGCACCGGGCGTTGCGGCACAGACCCTCACTGGCACGATCACGAACAACGGCACGAACAGCTACACAGTGACCGGTCTCAGTGCCGCAATCACCGGTGTCGCCGGTGGCGCAGGGCCCGGATGCGACGCAACGGATTACATACTGGTCCAGCCGTCAGGCGTGGGCGGAGCACTCGCCGCAGCCGCAAGCATGCCGTTCAGCAGTGGTTCGATCGCCTTCAACAACAAGGCGACCAACCAGGACGACTGCAAGGGCGCGACCGTCACGATCACCTACACGGTCTCCTAGGGGAGCTCGCGAAGGGAAATAGAGGGATTGTGTTGGCAATGAGCAGCCGGACCAGCGTGTCTGGCTGTTCGTTGCCGTTTCTCTCCCTCGTGACGCACTGAGCTGAAACCATGTCCGCAGACGGCAACCGGTTGGCCTCCCGCACAGCGATTCTGCTGGTGTGTGGACTTGTCGCATTCGCGACGGGTGCCATCGTCGTGCATGCTGCGACTTCGGCTCAGGTGGCCGCGAAAAAAAAGCGGAAGGGGCCGGCCTGGCCCTCTTTCATGATTCGCGCAGAGGTGGCTCAGGGTCTCGCCCCGGGCAAGAACGTCCCGATCAAGATCTCAATCGCCAACAACCGGCTCAAACCAATCTGGATCAGGCGGCTGTCCGTACGGTTGGCGATCGATGACAAGCATGCCCGCGCCGGATGCGACGTCGATCGCGACTACCACGTCGTGCAAATGCCGAGGGCCGTGTTCCCATTCAAGGTCGCAAGTTACTACCGGGCGACCAAGACGAGCCCAGCGCGGCTGCGCTGGCTGAAGCTGCGCGACCGCCGCACCCGCGGGAGGCCGATTCTGATGATGCGCAACCTGCCGTCGGTCAATCAGAACGCCTGCAAGGGCGCGACGCTGAAACTGACTTTCATGACCAATTCAACGTTGAAGAAGCCCGTGCGCAAGAAGGCCTGGAAGGCGTCGGTGCTGCCGTGAGGGCGGCTCGGCGCACAAACTTGATCGCTGCCCTGGCGCTGGCGTGCACGCTGGTGGCAACTTCAGTGGCATCCGCCTACTGGACCAGCAGCGGCTTTGGCACAGCCAGCGCCGTGACCGCGACGATGCCCGGCGGCGTCACGCCAACGGTCTCGGTCGTGGGTACGACCGTGACCGTGAGCATTTCACAGGTCAGCGTGAGCGGCCAGCTCGTGGGAGCACTCGGAGGTGGCTACATCGTCAAGCGCTATCCCGCATCTGGCGGCGCGGCAGTGACACCCGGCGGAACCTGCGGCGCAACAGTGACAGGGCCGTCCGCGAGTCTCAGTTGCACAGAGACAAGCACTCCTCGCGGGGACTGGCGATACACGGTCTCGCCCATGCTTTACCAGTGGACGAGCGCCGAAAGCGCCGCCAGCGCGATGGTGGTGCTCCCGCCAGACGCCGCGTCGGGCCTTGGCGCGACGCGCGCACCGGCTGCAGATATGGACCTCTCTTGGACGGCAGGCGCCGGCGCAACCGGCTACAACGTCTACCGCCGCGCCACTGCCGGTGCCTATAACTTCGCCACGCCGCTCAACGGTGCGACCCCCGTCAGCGGCACCACCTACACCGACACCACATCGGTCAGTGGAACCTCATACAACTACGTCGTCCGCAGCGTCGTGATCGGTAGTGGCGGACAACAGATCGCCAGCGGGAACAGCAACGAAACTGCTGCGCTCGTCGCCGATGGCACCAACCCGACCGGAGTGACGCTTGCCGCGATACCCACAAACCTCAGCGCCGACGAAACCTTCACTGGAAACGCCAACGACACCGTCTCGGGTGTGGCAACCGTGTACTTCGAGTATCGGACCAGCCCAGCCGGAGCGTGGACCGAGGCATGCGCCGAAACCGTGTCGCCCTACACCTGCGACTTCGACACCACAGCTGTCGCTGACGGCCTGTACGACTTCCGTACCCGCGCAGTCGATGGCGCCGGCAATACCACCAGCTCGACCGTCCAGACGAACCGTCGGATCGACAACACCGATCCGACGACGACTGTCAATGCGGTCGCGGCATACGTGCGTGGCACGATCGCGCTTGGCGGAACCGCGGCAGACCCGGGTTCGGGCCTCGCATCGATCTCGCTGCAGTATCGATTGGTCGGCGCGCCGACCTGGACGACGCTCTGCACTCCCGCAGCAAGCCCCGTTTCGTGCAATCTCAACACGGCGACCCGCCCCGACGGCCTCTACGAGATGCAGCTGGTCGCCACCGACAACGCTGGGAATGTCGGCATCGACACCGGCAACGTCTCGTTCACTATCGACAACACCGCGCCGACGATCGCGATGACCAACCCCGGCGCGAACCTCGCCGGAATCGAACTGCTCGAAAGCGCGGTCAGCGATGCCGGATCCGGCGTCGCCGCCGTCCAGTACCAGTACAAGCTTTCTTCGGGCGCAACCTGGATCAACGCCTGCAGCAGCGCGGTGACTCCGTACTCATGCAACTTCAACACCGCCACCGTGGCCGACGGCATATACGACTTCCGCGCAATCGCAACCGACGCGCTCGGCACCCAGGCGACATCGGCGACGATCGCCACCCGCGTGATCGACAACACGAGTCCGGCGACGGTGGCGGTCACAAATCCCGGCACCCCGCTGCGCGCAACCATCACGCTGAACGCCACGGCTACTGACACCGGAGGCGGAATCGCCAACGTCGCAATTCAGCGCTCACCCGCGGGTCTGAACACCTGGACGACAATCTGTACGAACACGACGAGCCCGTACGCCTGCAGCTTCGACACGACAACCGTTTCCGACGGGCTCTACGACCTCCGCGCTATCGCAACCGACAACTCGAGCAACTCCGCGACCTCGGCTGTCATCGCGGGCCGCCGGATCGACAACACCGCCCCCGCGGTAGCCCTCACCGATCCGGGAACCCCGCGCCGCGGCACCGTGGCGCTGGCCGCAACCGCGACCGACTGCGGTTCGGGAATGGCGTCAGTCGCCTTCGAGTACACGCTCACCGGCGGCGCTACCTGGACAACGATCTCAACCGACGCCGCGACCCCATTCGCCGCTTCGTTTGCCACTGCAGCGCTGAACGGCACCTATGACATCCGCGCGATGGCGACTGACCTCGCGGGCAATCAGTCGACCTCTGTGGTTACGGGCATCGTTCTTGACAACACTGCGCCGACTGCGGTTGACATCCAGACCGCGAACGGTGGCGGCACGCTGGGCCGACCGGACGCCGGCGACACGATCACGTTCACTTTCTCCGAGCCGATGGCCCCAGCAACATTCCTCGCCGGCTGGACCGGAGTGAGCACAGCGGTGCGCGTGCGACTCAGCAACGCCGGCACGGACCGCTTGCGCATTCGCAATGCCGCCGGCAACGTCATTCTGCCCTTTGGCAGTGTGAGAATCGGCGGTGCCTGGGTGACGGCAACAGCGAACTTCAACGCAACAATGGTGATGGTTGGAAGCACCGTGGTCGTAACGATGGGAACGCAGATCAACGGGACCGTCGGAACAAGCGCGACGACGTACACGATGAACTGGACCCCGTCGGCCACCGCCACCGATGCGGCCGGCAACCCGATGAGCACGACGTCTCGAAACGAGACCGGCGCGGCCGACCGCGAGTTCTAACGCCGCGGCGTGAAGGTGCCGACGCCGCCGTTGCCCGGCGCGAACGTGACGCTTCGAAAGCCCCACGGTTCAAACTTCTCGTCGGTCGGCGCAAGGTCAAAGCGATCGAGCATGCGCTCCATCACTGCGTTGAACTCCATGCGCGCGAATGCCGCTCCAATGCAGCGACGTACACCACCACCGAACGGGATGTACGCGTAGTTCGACGGGCGTTCCTCGAGGAAGCGCTCGGGCCGGAACTCAAGCGGATCCTTGAAGAGGTTCGGGTCAAAGTGAGTGAGCGCCGGGTTGCAACCGATCCGCGTGTCCACCGGGAGGCGGTAGCCGTTCAAAACGTAGGGCTGCTTCTGCACGCTGCGCACGGCGAGTGAAACTGTCGGTCGGATGCGCAGCGTCTCATCAAAGACAACGTTCAGGTAATCGGCCTCGCCCGCGCGTACGGACTCGGTCAGTTTTCCGAGCACCTCGGGGCTACGCGAGAGGCGCTCAACTGCCCACGAAAGGGTGCTGGCCGTTGTCTCGTGACCGGCGATCATCATTGTCATCAGCTGATCGCGGACCTCCTCGTCGCTCATCGGCGTGCCGTCTTCGTGCGTTGCCTGAACGAGCAAGGACATGACGTCTGTGCGCTCGGCGAGCTTCGGGTCGTGGCGGGCCTCTTCCATCAAGCCATACAGAACTTCGTCTACCGCGTCGCGCAGGCGCAGGAATTTGCCCCACGGACTTCGCGGACCGAGGTCCTTCTGTGCAAAGCGCAACAGCACGACCTTCGTCGCAACGTCGACGGTCTGGGGCACGAGGTCTTCGAGCTGGGTGAGCGACTCGTCGTGCGCGCCGAAGATCGTCTTCAAGATCGCGCGCAGCGTGATGCGCTGCATCGGCTCGATCGTGCGCATCGGCTCACCGGTCTTCCAGGTGTCCATCTCCTCGTCGGCGATCTCGGCGAACGCGCCGGCGTAGGACTGCATGCGCTCCCCGTGGAACGGCGGCAGAAGGATGCGGCGCTGACGCAGATGAATGTCTTCGTCGATCGCAAGCAGCGAGTTCGCGCCCAGGACAGCGCCCAGCGGGCTGCCGGTCCCGGCATGAAGAAGCTTCGCATCGGCGGTGAGAGTCTGCTTGATCAGGTCCGGGTCGGAGATGATCACGAAGTCCGGAAAACCCAGCAGCTTGATTGAGAACATCTCCCCGTACTTGCGGTGAGCACGACGCATCATCGGGATGTTGCGCACGAGGAAGCCGAGCGACTGAATCGACTGCGGCATTCGAACGCCCGGCGGCAGACCATCGATCACGGGAGCACTTGGCGCCGCCTCGGGCTGTGGCTTGGTCGGAGATTCAACGGCCATCGTTCTGCTCGACTTTCGTACTTGCACTTATTGAAGGTGGCGCGGATTCCTCATTTGGGGGGGTATGAGGAACCCGCCGCTGGTACACGCGTGTACCGCTTGACGTTGATGGTACACCGATGTACCATGAATTTCAAGACCCAGTTTGAAATTTCTTCAGATGGCCACTTCGATCCCCGAAACCACCACACACCCAGCGCTGGCGGCGCTCTTCGACGAAGACGTCACACGCGACCGCCTGATGGCGGCGATGGGCGAGTCACTGATGGAGAAGGGCTTCGCCGGCACCGTCGTCGCCGACATCGTCAAGCGCGCGCGCGTTTCACGTCGCACTTTCTATGAAGAGTTCGCCGACCGCGGTGAGTGCTTCATCGCTTTGTGCGATCGCGCAACCGAGGTTGCCCGCACCGTGATCAACCAGGCCGCGGACGTCAACCTCGCCTGGGAGGAACAGTCAAAGCAGGCCGTCGACGCATACTTCGCCTTCATGTCGGTCGAACCGTTGCTCACGCGCGCGATGCTCTTCGAGGTGTATGCGCTGGGCGACCGTGGGATCGCCAGCCACCGCGAGACCCACCACAGGTTCACCGAACAGTTGATCGAGCTCGCCGCACGAGCCCGCGAAACCGACGACACGATCCGCGACATCGCTTATGCGAGCGCGGCGGCCGTGGTCGGCGCGATTTATCAGCTGATCCAGATGGCGACCGAAGAGAAGCCTCGCGTAAGCATCGATGAGGCGCGTGTCGCGGCGACCGAATTGGTCCTGGCGATGGCCTCTGCCCGTCGTTGAGCGGTTCTTGACGCCTTACCGAGGCGTTTCAAACGCTGGACCAATCGTGGAGGTTGCGGGATTTCTTTGCGTAGTCGTCTCAAGTTGACGTGATTCCGTGTATATTGGCTGAACAGCCAGCCAATGCCCGCTGGTCCCTGCAGATCACGTTTCCTCCTAGAACACGATCTGTTCCAAACACCCCGACTCATTCATCTCCGCACAGAGAGTGAGTCGACCCAGCCAGGTGGCCGCAGCTCAGTCGGCCATCTGGCTATTTTTCTTTTGAATCGCGCGGCTATTTCATTTGTCGCAATTTGCGAAAGCCCGTCCAAATCGGGGGCGAATCGCAAAGGCCGCTCAACTAAGGTGCAAGTGAGTGGCCAAGGACACGGAAAAACTCATTCGGCAGCTGTCGTTGATTTCGTTCTTGATGGCAAAGCGCCGTCCGGTCACCGCACTCGAAATCAAACGCGACGTCGAGGGTTACAGCGAAATGAACGACGACGCATTCGCACGTCGTTTCTACGCCGACCGCGCTGAGCTCGAAGCGCTCGGCATCGAACTTCGAGTCGACCGTGCAGTCGACGGCTTCTACGAGGCCGAGAACTACTCGCTCCCGCCGGAGAACTTCTATCTCCCCAGCGTGCAGTTCACAGACCGCGAACTCGCATCGCTCACCACGGCCTTGAAGATGCTTGACGGTCGGTTCGCCTACGCCGAGCCTTTGCGCCTTGCTCTGCAGCAACTGACGTGGGGTCGCCCATCGCCGCTTTCGGCGCCGGATGACACATCGATTCACATCGCCGTAGGTCCGGATGTCGAGGGCCGCGAGCTCTCACAGCGCCTCTCCAAGATCGAGAACGCAATCTTTCGTCGCAAGACAATCCTTTTCGAGTACAAGACGATCACCACCGGCGCCAAAGAGAAGCGCAAGGTCGATCCGTACCACCTGCTCTACCGCGGCGGCCAGTTCTACATGATCGGCCACAGCCACGAACGCGGCGAGCAGCGCATGTTCAAGCTCTCGCGCATCGAGGGCAAGATCAGTTACGCATCCAAGGCCGAGCACGACTTCCCGCCGCCAGAAGACTTCGACCCGCGCAAGTACGCGACGATGGCCGAGTGGCAGTTCGGCCAGGCCTCACAGAGCGCCTCGATCTGGATCAGCGAGCGCATCGCCTGGCTCGTCGAGCGCCACTTCTCACGCGCGGGCACGATCCGCGCCCCGCGCCGCGGCGAAGCAGTGCCCGGCAAGGGAGTGATTTTTGAGACCGAGTTCACCGAGTCGGCACCGCTGATCTCCTGGGTACTTGGCCTTGGACCGCGTGCCCGTGTGCTCGAGCCCGCTGAACTTGCAAATGACGTGCAAGAGCGCGTCGCCCGGATCGCCAGCGAGCACGACGGCGAGTTCGCTCTCGCCCCGAAGATCGCCCGCAGGCGCGGACCGGCAGCCGGCAGCGGCGCGGCAGCCGACCCTGAGAACTCGATCCGCCCTGAACGCTTTGCACGACTGATCACACTTGCCGGAATCCTGATCGGCGCAACCCACACCGGCTCGACCGTTTCGATGAGTCAGCTCGTCGTGGATCTCAACGTGCCGCGTGAAGAGATCGAAGAAGACATCGAGGTCCTCAACGTCGTCAACTTCGGCGGCGGCAGCTACGTGCTCTTCGCGCAGATCGAGGACGACGAGATCTCCGTTGACAGCGAGCCCTACTCAGACAACTTCGCCCGCCCGGCACGTTTACTACCGCTTGAGGCGAAGGCCTTGATCGCAGCGATCGACCTGCTCGGCGAATACTTCCCGAACGACTCTCTGCTCACCGCGCGCAAGAAGGTCGTCACGGCGCTTGGCGAAGACCCGGCCACCAGCGGTCTGCAGATCGCAGCCACGCAGGCCGACGATTCAGAGATCGCCACGCTCATCTCGCAGGCCATTCAAGGCCACCTGCTTGTGGAGATCGAGCACTACAAGGAAGACCAGGACACCTTCACCATGCGCACGATCGAGCCGTATTCACTGATGAACGGTCGTGAGGGCTGGTACGTGCACACCTGGGACCGCGAGCGCGAAGCGCCCCGCGACTTCCGCCTTGACCGCATCAAGACTGCGGACGTCAGCAACGACACTTTCGTGGTGCGCGACGGCATGATGCCCGACCTCGACGGCTGGGCCCGCTCGGGAACGCTCTCAACTGGAACGAGCGCAAAGATCTGGATCAGCCCAGACCGCGCGCCGCGTGCCCGCGAGGAGTACGAGCCTTCGCTCGAGCTGAAAGACGGCGCAATTCTTATTGACCTCCCGTACGGCGGAGTCAACTGGCTCGTCTCAGAGATCTTCAAGTTCGGCGCCGACGCAGTGGTGCTGGAACCCGCCGATGCACGCGAAGCAGTTCGCGACGCGGCCAAGGCACTGAGCACCGAGATCGACGGCGGCGGAGTCAAGGCCGCCGCGGCCAGGCCTCGGCCTTCGGGCGACGCGCGCAAGAAGCCCGTCGCTGCGGCGTAGCCCCAAGTAGGCTGGCCACCGATGGCCGGCAGACGCGATCAGATCGTTCTTTCGGACTCGGAGATCTCCGAGTTTCTCGAAGCGCATCGCACGGTCGTGGTTGGAACGAACGGCCCACGCGGCGTGCCGCACCTGATGCCGCTCTGGTACGTCGTTCGCGGCGAGGAGATCTGGGGCTGGACCTTCACCAAGTCGCAGAAGATCAAGAACCTCCAGCGCGACCCGCGCGCGACGTTGCTTTTTGAGGACGGCGTCTCATACGACAAGCTGCGCGGAGTGTCGTATGAGTGCAAGGTTGAACTGGACGACAACTTCGAGGTCGTGAAGGCCGTCGGCCTCGATCTGTTCACGCGTTACGGCGATGGAACTCCTCCGGTCGAGGCGGTCGTGCGGATGATCGAGTCGCAGGCGCCAAAGCGCACCGCGCTGAAGTTCATCCCCTCGCGCACGATGAGCTGGGATCACCGAAAGCTCGGCGGCACGTATTGAAGCTCCGAGATGCGACGTCAGACGATGCGGCGCAGCTCGAGGACATCAGAGTCCGGTCATGGTTTCACGCCTACGCCGGCAAGGCCGAGCAGGACATCTTCGACGCGTTGAGTCTTGGTCAGTTCAGCGGTATCGACTCGTGGAAAGAGATGATCGAGGGCGAAGGTCCGATCACCTCGGTCCGAGTGGTCGAGGACGACGGGGTGCTAACCGGTTTCTGCGCCGTAGCCGCGCCTTCTCGCGATGAGGATGAGCCCGAAGGTGTCGCTGAAATCGTCGCGCTTTACGTGGACCCCGAAGCTCACCGCCGCGGCTACGGCCGTGCACTCCTCGACGACGCCCTTGCGAGCCTGGAAGCCGACGGCTGGAAAGAGGCAACCGTCTGGACCCTCGAGGACAACTTCCGCTCGCTCCCGCTCTACGAGTCTCGGGGTTTCAAACACGACGGTTCGGTGCGCACCGAACGCGGCTGGTTCGTGGCCGACGTGCGGCTACGTAAACGATTAATCCCCGCCGCCCCCTCCGCCGCCAACGTCGCTCCGATCGTCCCCAACACGACCTGACGAAAAGCTGTCTGCGAGCAAACCGCGATCGGACTCGCGCCAACCGGTGAGCACTATCGCCGCGAGAAATGTGGTTTCTTCGTCCGTCGTTCGGAGCTCCCCCTCGCTGCGGAACGAACGGATCGGAAATCTGGTTCCCGCAAACTGACCGATTGACTCGCCGTCCTCTTTCACGTAGGTGTGCGCGACTGCCGGTTTCGGTTGTTCGAGGTCGAGGATGCGCTCGTCGAAGATCACCCGCCATTGATCCTGACTTCCCTTCGCGTAGCCGACCTCGCGATCGCCTTCAATCAGCCAGATCTCGTCGCCGTCCATCCGAATCTCGTAGTCGCGTCCGCGCGCGCTGATTCGGAGACCCTTTCGCGTTATTGAAGGTCCGGTGGGACGCCGTATCGAGAACTCTCCTCCGGCTGAGGAGAAGCTGCGCGTGCCACGTCGCTTGAACTCCACGACGTCAGTCGGGCTGGTACATCGCCGAACGCGAGTGCCCGCGCTCCTCGAAGTACGCCCACTCCTCTTCGCCGAGCGGCGTCGAAGGCTTTTCGGCGAACCACCACTCGCGGCCGATCCTCGTCCAGTTGGCGCTGGCGCCAAGGCGACCGAGCACGGCAAGCACGCCTGTCTCCATGCGACGCCCCATCAACTCATCCGCAGGCAGCGATGCCGTACGCACGAGTTCGAAGTACTGGCCGCGCGGATCGCTCAGCGCACTGATTGCCTTCATCACGTACTTGCGAGTGATCTTCTGTTTCTTGCCCGAGAGGTACCAACCCCCCACGAGTTTCATGTGGTCCATCAGCAGTTCGACGTTGAAGTTGTTGCGGTCCTTGATGAAGCCGAGTTCTTCCATGTTCTCGGCGAAGGCGATTGGGTCGTCATCGAACACGGCGGAGATCACGGCAACCTGCAGCGCCATCTGGCGCTCGCCAAGCCGTTTGGTCATCCCGAAGTCGATGAACGCGACGCGCCCATCGTCCATCCACAAGTAGTTCCCCGGGTGCGCGTCGGCGTTGAGTTGATTCAGGTGGTAGATCGATCCAAAGGCAAAGCGATAGATGATCTCGCCGAAGCGATCCCGCTTGGCCTGACTCAGCTCCAGCACGTCATCGAACACGATGCCGTCGACCCACTCAGTCACAAGCACGCGCTCGCGCGAAAGTTCAGTGACAACCTCGGGCACCTTGATGAACGGGTGGTCGCGGTAGGCGCGAGCAAACCGGCGCTGATTCTGCGCCTCAAGTTCATAGTCAAGTTCCTCGAGCACGCGAGCCTTGAGCTCCTTGGCCACGGCGCGAGCATCAAGTCCCGGAGCAACCATCCTCCCAAAGCGCAAGAACAGCGCAGCGTTTTCGACATCCGCACGCAGCGCATCAGCCACATCGGGGTACTGGATCTTCACAGCGACTTCGCGCCCATCCTTCAGCGTCGCCCGATGCACCTGTCCAATAGAGGCCGCCGCAGTCGCCTCCTCATCAAACTCCTGAAACAACCGATTGACCGGCAAGTCCCACTGATCATCCAAAACGCTCTTGACCTTCTTCCAGCTCATAGCCGGAGCGTTCTGACGCAGCGTGCCGAGCTCACGCTGATAGATCTCCCGATACTCCTCCGGAAGCATGTCCACATCAATAATCGAAGCCATCTGCGCCACTTTGACGGCAGCACCCTTAAGAGACCCGAGCGTCTTCACCATCTCTTCAGCAGACTGGGTGTGGCGCTTCTCCAAAGCAGCCTGCCCACCCTCGCTTCCACGCAGCACATTCGCCGAGGCGGTGCCAGCGAGCTTGATGCCCTGACCACCTAACGCCTTACCTACGCGAGCTGCCCGCCCAAACCGGCTCTTGGAGATCGCACGATCTTCTTTATCGGCCACAAGTCGAGCGTAGACGCCAAACGCTGTAGCGCGCTCGGGGTTATTGGTATCCCCCCGCAGGCGGGCTCTGCCGCCGAGGAGGGATGCCAATAACGCCGAAGAGACGCCACCCCACACGCTAGAATCGCGCGCCTTATGTCATCAGACCGCCAGACCATCGAACTTTCCGCGCGCGCCTCATTCGGCAGCCGCGAAGGCCGCCGCCTCCGTAAGACCGGGAACGTCCCCGGAATCCTCTACGGCCGCGGCCGCGACCCGCAAGCCTTTTCCGTCAACGAGCACGACCTTCGCGCAACCCTCAAGGCCGGCCACGCTCTGTTTGACGCCAAGCTTGAAGGCGACTCAGTCCCAGTGATCGTCAAGGACCAGCAGCACCACCCGGTCCGCGGAGACTTCACGCACATCGACCTCCTCGAAGTGGACCTCAAGCAGGCCATCGAGTCGCAGGTCGCCGTTGAACTGACCGGTGTCGAAGAGGCACCCGGCGTTGTTCAGGGCGGTGTGCTCGACCAGGTCACGCGCGAACTCAACGTTGAAGCGCTGCCGACAGACATTCCGGACTCGATCATCATCGACGTCGCCCACCTTGAGCTGAACCAGACGTTCATGCTCGCCGAAGTGACGACGATCCCGTCAGAGCTGACCGTGCTCGACGACCCCGAGGAGACCGTCATCGCGACAGTCACCCCGCCGTCCAAGGCCGAGGCACCCGAGACTGTCGAAGAAGAGACCGAACTGGTCGGCGAAGGCGAAGAAACCGCAGAGGGCGAAGGCGACGACGCCGACTCCTCGGACGAGTAATCGTCCACCCGCCTTACTTCTTAGCCTTTTCCACATGAGCATCTTCAAGCGCGGCGGCAAGCCCGTCCCGGTCGACTGGCTGATCGTCGGCTTGGGCAACCCCGGCAAGCGCTACGCGAACACGCGCCACAACGTCGGCGAGATAACGGCAGAGCGCCTGATCTCGCAATTCGACCTGGGCAAGCCCAAGTCGCGCTACCGCGGCGCATTCGTTGACGGGCGGCTCGGACCGGGCGGCCCCCGCGTTGCCGTGCTGGTCCCCGAGACGTACATGAATGAGAGCGGCCAGTCGGTTGGTCCGGCACGCGGAGAGCTGCGCGTCGAGCCCGAGAACGTGCTCGTGATCCATGACGAGATCGATTTCCCGTTCGGCCGCATCGAAAGCAAGCTCGGCGGGGGCCACGGGGGCCACAACGGGCTGAAGTCGATCAAAGCCAACCTCGGCACCGCCGAGTTTCAGCGTGTGCGCGTAGGGGTTGGACGGCCTGACTCGACCGATCCCGAGATCGTGTCGGCCTGGGTGCTCGGTCGATTCAGTGAGCCCCAGAGCGAGGTGGACGCGTTGGTCGACGACGCCGTCCGCGAGACGCTCTCCGTTATCGGCGTCTAGAACAGAGTCTCAGTCTGCTCCGGTTGCTCAGGGCGCGATGGCCTTGACCGCGTGGGCCTGCCAGGAACCGCGGACTTCGCGATGCTGCGACGCGGAACTGACATACCGCCATACGGGCGCTTGTTTGTAAGCGAGAGCTGCTTCTCTGCGGGAGCAAGCATCACGCGCTGCTTTCTTGCCTCAGTGCGTACCGCTGCTTCGGTGCGACGCAGCTTCTGAGCGATCCGTTCTGCCGGGATCTGGTGCTCGGCCATCCGCCGCAAACGCATGCGATCTGCGCCTGTCCAAGGCCGTCCAGCTCTTTTTACACTGGCACCGCGGGCCTGCTGTCTGGTGACTTTTCTCATACTCACCAACCTATGGAATGGGCCGGACGAACATATGTTCGTATTCGGCCTTCGTCGGTCATAGTGGTTTTCCTGCCCGACGGTCTACTTATGTAAACACCAAACAGGGCTTTCAGTTGCTGCAATTCTGTGAACGCTTCACCACCTAGAGTCTCGGTCAGAAGTGAGCGACCTAGCTCTCCCAGTACGCCAAGTCGAAGACGACGAGCTGTTCAACGCGCTCGGCGGCGATTCGGCACGCGTTTTTGTCTCTCAGGCCTTCACGCCGTTCGCTCTGGCCGTTGCCGCTCAGCGCTTCGCTGCGGGCCGCACAGCGCTGATCGTCGTCTCCGACGACACCGCCGCTCGCGACCTCGCCGCTGACCTTTCGGTCTACATGCCCGGCCGATCCGTGCGCGCCTACCCCGCGCGCGGAGTGCTCTACGAGTCGCACCTGGCCCCGCCGCCGCACCTCGTGGGTCTGCGCATCGCTGCGCTCGATTCGATCACGGCCGACGGCTCAGACGCGATCATCGTGGTCAGCGCCGGCGCCCTGGCCGAACGCGTTCCCGATCCAGAACTGCGGCCCCACGGCTTCAAGCTCGCGCAAGGCGACGTCGCCGAACTCGACGAACTCGCCCGCGATCTAGTGAAGAGCGGATACGAGCGGGTCGATCGCGTCGAGGACCGTGGCCAGTTCGCAACGCGCGGCGACATTCTCGACGTCTTCCCCGCGACCGGCGACAACGCCGTGCGAGTTGAGTTCTTCGACATAGAGATCGAGTCGCTCCGGCGCTTCTCGACCTTCACTCAACGATCGCTCGAGAGCGTCGTGCACGTCGAGATCGAACCCGCGACCGAACTCGCCGCCGAGTACCGCGAGGACGCAGCTCAAGCGCTTGCCGAGCAGGACGAGGAGGACGAGTCGCACCCCGCGGACATCGCCGAACTGCTCCCGATCGACCGCTTCCATGCGTTGCTCGACCTTGCACCCGACAACGCGTGGCTCGCCGTCGCCGGACGCGAAGACGTCGAGTCGGCGCTGAACGAACTTTGGTCTGATGTTGAGGCGACCTACCACGACGCCTCGGGACACGGCCTCTATGTGCCCCCCGAAGAGCTGCTCGCCCAGGTCGCAGAAGAGGCCGACCTCTCGATCAGCAATCTCACCGCCGAGCCCGGCTCACCCGAACTCCGCGCAGAACGCCCGGCCAGCATGGCAAGGAGCTTTGAGGCAGCCGAAGTAGAGATCGAGAGCCTCCAACGCAGCGGCTACCGCACGGTGATCGCCTGGAGCCGCAAGTCAGAGCGCGAACGCGCGCAGTACAACCTTGCTCGTGTCAAGCCGCGCGGGCTCGAGGAGTCCGATCAGATCGGTGAATGGACCGGGGTCTTCTTCACTCAGCAGACGCTGCGCGAGGGGTTCGTATCGCCCGCACTCAAGCTCGCGATCGTCCCCGATCGACTGCTGCTTCGAACTGCCGGCGGCAAGGCGGCGCAGACCAGCACGCGCGGCCGGATCGCCAGCTTCGCCGACCTCGCCGTGAACGACATCATCGTCCACGAGGACCACGGGATCGCGCGCTTTGACGGCTTTGACACCAAGACCGTCGGCGGTGTCACTCGTGACTACCTGACCCTCGCCTACCGCGGCGATGACAAGGTCTTCCTTCCGGCCGATCAGCTGCACAAGATCAGTCGCTACTTCGGCGCCGCTGGCCCCGATGGAGTGAACCTCAGCAAGCTCGGCGGCAAGGCCTGGGAGAATCTCAAGTCTCGAGCACGCAAGGCAGCGCATGAGCTCGCAGGCGAACTGATCAACCTCTACGCCGCACGCCGCCGCGCGATCGGCTTCAGCTTCAGCCCCGACAACGAGATGCAGCTCGAGTTCGAGGGCGCGTTCCCGTACCAGGAGACACGCGATCAGCTCGACGCGATCGAGCGGGTGAAGGAGGGCATGGAGTCGCGGCAACCGATGGACATGCTCGTCTGCGGTGACGTCGGTTTCGGCAAGACTGAGGTAGCGCTGCGCGCCGCTTTCAAGGCCGTGCAGGACAGCAAGCAGGTGATGGTCCTCGCCCCGACCACGATCCTCACGCAGCAGCACTTCGGCACCTTCAGCGAGCGGATGCGCGACTTCCCGATCACCGTTGACTTCGTCAGCCGCTTTCGCAGCAAGGCCGAGCAGAAGGAGACGCTGAAGAAGTTCGAGGAAGGCGCAGTTGACGTATTGATCGGCACGCACCGCTTGCTTTCTGCCGACGTCCGCCCGAAGGACCTCGGCCTGATCGTCGTGGACGAGGAACAGCGCTTCGGCGTCAAGCAGAAGGAGCTGCTGCGTCAGCTGCGATTGCAGACCGACGTGATCAGCCTCTCGGCAACCCCGATCCCGCGAACGCTGCAGATGTCGATGGCCGGCATGCGCGAAATCGCTGTGATCGCCACGCCGCCCGAAGGCCGTCGCCCGGTGCGCACGCACGTCGGCGAGTGGGATGAAGAGGTCGTAAAACAGGCCTTGCAGCGCGAACACGATCGCGGCGGACAGTCGCTCTACATGCACGACCTCGTCGGGACGATCGATGAGACGGCCGATCGAATCCGCGCGCTGATGCCCGACCTACGCGTCGACGTCGTGCACGGCCAGCTCGACGAGCACACGCTCGAAGAGCGGATGATGGGATTCATCCGCGGCGAATACGAGTGCCTCGTCTGCACGACGATCGTCGAGTCGGGCCTTGACATCCCATCCGCAAACACCTTGATCGTCGAGCGAGCCGACAAGCTCGGGCTCTCGCAGGCCTACCAAATCCGCGGCCGCGTCGGTCGTGGACGCGAGCGCGCGTTTGCCTATTTCCTCTATCCCGGCGCAGCGGCGCTGACCCAGATCGCCGGCAGCAGGCTCGCAACGCTCGCCGACCACACCGAACTCGGCAGCGGATTCAAGGTGGCCATGCGCGACCTTGAGATCCGCGGCGCCGGCAACCTGCTCGGCGACGAGCAGTCCGGCCACATCGCCGCCGTCGGATTCGACCTCTACGTCTCGATGATCGACGCAGCCGTCGCGGAGCTCGAGGGACGCGACGACTCCGAGGTCACGCAGCCCGTGCGACTTGATGTATCGGTCGATGCATACGTGCCGAGCGAGTACGTCATGTACGAGCAGGCCAAGATCGAACTGCATCGCCGCATTGCGGGCGCGCGTGAGCTTGCGGACATCGGATCGCTGCGCGCGGAACTGAAGGATCGCTTCGGTCCCGTGCCTGAGCCGCTCGAGCGACTACTCCAATTGCAGGAGGCGCGGCTCAAGTTTGGCCGCTGCGGCGCGCGCACGGTGGGCTTCACTCAGGGCAGATTGGTGGTCGCCCCGATCGAACTCAACGCAGACCAGGTTGCAGAAATTCGTGAAGATCTGCCCACAGCCATCTACGATCGAGGCCAGCGCACGATTGCGATGCGCGTAGATGGGGAGCCGGAAGAGCAGTTCGCTGTTCTGTCGGGGCTCGCGGACGCTCTGGTCGGCGCCACGGGATCTGTACCCGAACCGGTCTGAAACCTCTTATCGGGGACCGTTAAGTGTTTCTTATGCGCCGCGACATGCGAGTTTGCGGGCGGTTCCACTTGATATGTTCCGAGCGCTTTTGAGCGCGTAGTGTCCATCCAACGAACGAGCAACGAGCCTTGAAAAACATCACTTCGAACAAATACTTTATTCCGGGCTTTGCGGCCGTCGTATTCATCCTGGTCGCACTTGTCCTAGTGGTCTTCCGTGGCGGTGTCCCCAGTGACGCAGTCGCGGCGGTCGATGGCAACGCCATCCCTATAACCGAGTTCAACAAAACCCTCAAGGTCAACGCGGCCCAGACCGGCGGCGTAGTCCCAGACCCGCCGAGCTACACCAAGTGCATCGCGGGCAAGAAGAAGACGTCTCCGAAGCTGAGCCAGCAGGCCCTGAAGAAGCAGTGCGAGAAGGACTGGACAACAGCCAAGGACACGATCATGACTTCGCTGATCCAGCAGCAGTGGTTCCAGCTTGAAGCCGAGGAGCGCGGTCTCACGGTCACCGACGCCGAGGTCAAGGCGCGTTTCACGCAGCTCAAGCAGCAGTCGTTCCCCAAAGATGCTGATTACCAGAAGTTCTTGAAGCAGTACAACCAGACCGAGGCCGACCTGCTCAAGCTGGTCAAGGCCAGCATGGTCCAGGAAAAGGTCCAGCAGAAAGTCACCGAGACCCCGACTCCGAGCACCGGTCAGGTCAAGGACGAGTACGAGAAGAACAAGTCGAAGTACGCGACGCCCGCAACGCGTGACATCACCCTCGTCTTCAGCGCCAAGAAGGCCAAGGCCGACGCAGCCAAGTCAGCGATCGAGGGTGGCGACTCCTGGGCAGCAGTGTCCAAGAAGTACTCAGAGGACAGCGTCAGCAAGGGCAACGGCGGCAAGTTCCCCGGCGTGACCAAGGGTCAGTTCCCGGCGGCGCTCGACAAGGCCGTCTTCGGAGCCAAGAAGGGCGATCTCGTCGGTCCGATCAAGACGCAGTACGGCTACTACCTCTTCGAGGTCACGAAGATCACCGCAGGATCGCAGCAGACGCTTGCCAAGGCCTCGCCGCAGATCAAGTCGGCGCTTCAGCAGGAGGCGCAACAGAAGGCGCAGACCGACTTCCAGAAAGAGTTCTCCGACAAGTGGCGCAAGAAGACAAAGTGCGCCGAGGACTTCAAGGTCAACGCTGTCTGTGGCAACACTGAGAAGCCCAAGCAAGGCGCAACCCCCGAGGCAGGAGCAGCTGGGCAGGGTCAGTAGCCAGCAGCTGTACAAGCAACACGTTTTCGAACTTCGCCCGGCCTTCGCGCCGGGCGTTTTTCGTTCCGGGGGCGTTTTTGACGCACTAGGCTTCGCGCCGCAGAGCCACCCAATTTGATCCCCACTCGGAGACGTTTTCTATGACCGCCGTAGCCAAGACCCACGCCAGGCAGATTCTCGACAGCCGTGGAAACCCGACCGTCGAAGTCGAGATCATCCTCGAGTCCGGCGCGACCGGCCGCGCGGCCGTTCCGAGCGGCGCATCGACCGGGGAGTACGAAGCCGTCGAACTGCGTGACGGGGGGCCGGAGTGGGGCGGCAAAGGCGTGACCAAGGCCGTCGGCAACGTCAACGGCGAGATCGCGGCGGCGATCCTCGGCGTCGACCCCAGCGAGCAGGAAGCGTTCGACGCGCGCCTGCTGGACCTCGACGGCACGCCCAACAAGGCGCGCCTTGGCGCGAACGCGCTGCTCGGCGTGTCTCTTGCCGGAGCGAAGGCGGCGGCCGCAGAACGCGACCTGCCGCTCTGGAAGTACCTCGGTGGCGATCACGCCCACATTCTTCCTACGCCAATGATGAACGTGCTCAACGGCGGCTCGCACGCGGACAACTCCGTTGACTTCCAGGAGTTCATGATCGTCCCCGTCGGCGCCGAGACCTTCGCGCACGCAATGCAGATTGGCACCGAAGTGTTCCACGCTCTGGCCAAGAGCCTGAAGGCGAAGGGACTCTCCACCACGGTCGGCGACGAGGGCGGATTCGCCCCGAACCTGTCCAGTAACGAGGCAGCGCTTCAGGAGCTGATGGCCGGAATTGAAGCCGCTGGCTACTGCCTGGGCGACGACGTCGCGATCGCGCTTGACCCCGCGACCTCAGAGATCTACTCCGATGGTGTCTATGACTTGAAGCACGAAGGCCGCAAGCTGTCTTCCGAAGAGATGGTCAGCTACTGGGCCGAGATCGTTGAGAAGTACCCCGTCGTCTCGATCGAGGACGGACTTGACGAGAACGATTGGGACGGCTGGAAGCTCTTGACCGACACGCTCGGCTCCAAGACCCAGCTCGTCGGCGACGACCTCTTCGTGACAAACCCCGCGCGACTGACCGAAGGCATCGAGCGCGGTGTCGGAAACAGCATCCTGGTCAAGGTCAACCAGATCGGAACTCTGTCTGAGACTCTCGAAGCAGTGGGCATCGCCAGCCAGGCCGGCTACACCGCCGTCATGAGCCACCGCTCTGGAGAGACCGAGGACACGACGATCGCCGACCTCGCGGTGGCAACCGGCTGCGGCCAGATCAAGACTGGCGCGCCGAGCCGCTCGGACCGAGTCGCAAAGTACAACCAGCTCCTCCGTATCGAGGAAGCAATCGGAATCGGCGCAAAGTACCCCGGCAAGAGTTCTTTCCGCGCGCTCAACTGACCGCATAGACAGAAGGTGACGCGCCTCTCCGCGCGAATGCCTTCCCTATGCCTTCACGCCCAACCCAACGAGTACGAGTAGCCCACAAGTCAAAGGGCCGCCCAGTCTCAAAAGGCATCCGCTGGGGCCGCATGCCAGGCAACTGGCTGATCGTCATCCTCCTCGTAATGGGAGTCCTCTACATCCCACCCCTCAAGGGCTACTACGAGCAACGCAAAGCAACCACCGCCGCCAAAGCAAACCTTCAACGGCTCGGTAAAGAAAACCGCGCCCTAAAAGCAAGAGCCCGCTCGCTCAAAAAAGAATCAACGATCGAGCTAGAAGCACGCAAGCTCGGCATGGTCGCTCCCGACGAACGACCTTTTGTCATCATTCGCTAACAAACCCGGTGGGGCACGGACGGGGAAGGACCTTCTCCCCGCAGACATACCCTGTCGAGGAGAGAAGGTCCTTCCGCGGCCAAGTCATGCAGCGTTAGAAGCTGCCTCTTCTGACGTCTCGTCAGCGGATTCCTCAGAGAATCGATTGATCACGATCTGGTCCGAGGTGATCGTCACGGAAATCGGACGATGACCCGCCCAGTGTTCTGCGTAGACCGGATCTTCAACGATTGCCGGATCCAGCCAAAGCCCATATCCCTCTTCACCATGGTCAAAGGTCGCTTCAAATGCCGGCCTGCGACGGCCTCGGCCGCCACGACGTCCACGACGACGACGGCGTCCGGGGGCAGCGCCCTCGTCGTCTTCGTCGGCCCTGGCCGCCTCTGCTTCGCGCTTCGCGAGAGCTGCTTCCAGCTCTGATGCGATCAACGCGTCGTCTTCGGCTCGCAAGTCAAGTTCTTCTTCGGCCCCGGGTGATGATGATGCGGGGTTTTCGGCTGCAGCGGCACCGTCAGCATCGAGCGACTGCTCGCGCTTGAACGCGGCGATGTCTTCCGCCGATGCGTCAAGCTGATGCGCGATCCAGGCGTCTGTGCGGCCCTGTCGGACCCATACGCGAATCTGGTTCAGGTGTGGTCGTAGCTGTCTAGTTGCCATGCAACGGACACTATCAGCGGCTTTCGGGCGCAAATCGTCGCATTTCTCGGCCCGCAGGTATAGACAAACTGGCCAAGTATCCAGTATGGTGGATGCATTGCGGGGAGAGGACACCCCGCGCGTAGCGGTTTTTAGGTAGCATGCCGACTCAGCCCCGAGCGGATGGATCTGACGATGGACCGCTCGAACGACGCAAAGTGCTTGGAGGCGCTGCATGCTCGTACTCACCCGGAAATCGAATCAGAGCATCATGATCGCGGACGACGTTGAGATCTCCGTGCTCTCAATCGTGGGTGACAAGGTGCGCATCGGCATCGAGGCTCCGAAGAACATCCCGATCTTCCGCAAAGAGGTCTACCTCCAGATCCAGCGCGAACAGGCCGAAGAGTCAGCAGACTCCCCTGACGCCACTCCGGAAGCAGTCGACGCCGCTCTAGGCGAAATCGCCAACGGCGCGTAACTCCACTTTGTCGCATTCAGCCCCTCCCTCGGGCTGAAACCCGCCCAGAGTCAGTCGGCGCCCCGCCAGCGCTGCATACCTAAGCGCCATATCTTCCAAGGTCGATCCCCGCGGGATCGAGTGTGGATGAAATAGGGCTTTGCAAGCTGATGTACGAAGCACGCCGAATCAGCGAGGACGTGGGGGAAGGTTCGCCCCCGCAGGCGTATCCAGCCGAGGAGGTGAACCTTCCCCCGCGGCATCGCGTACTTCAGGCCGAAGTACCTAGCTCATGATCGAGCTCAGGACCTGAAACATTCCCCAGCTCGTGAGAACAACAGTCGCGACGAGCGTGACCATGAGCGTGACGAAGCGCCGGAACTGGTGCTGTTCGTGCTGCTCGACGTAACGCTTCTGAGTGCGCTTGATCGCTTCGTGACGCACTTCATGGCGTCGCTTGCGGTCGGTGTGAGTGTGCTCGTGGAAAGCACGCTCGAACTCGGCCACTGATTGCCGCATCTTCATAACGTCTTTCACTCTAGCGATCGCAGGCCCGCCAAAGTCCTTTTCTTGTGCGGATTGCTACACGCTCCAGGTCGGCAAGGTACCCGGCCTTTGAAGTGTTGGGCTCAATCTCGATCGTCCGGGCGTAGCCGCCGCGGATCAGCTGCGCGTTCACGAACGTGTCGCCGACGTACACGAATGCGAGTGATCGGCCGTACTTGTCTTCGGGCTCAGCATCAGGCACCAGCCGCACCTTGCGGCCCTGGACGAGCTGCTTGTTGAAGTCGCTGGCCTCACGCCCGAAGCATTCGACGGGGCTGTCGGGCTTGACCGACTCCGGCGTGTCGACGCCGATGTAGCGAACGCGTTCGCTGCGGCCGTTTGCGCCGCGCACGAGGATCGTGTCGCCGTCCACGACGCGAAGCACGGTGACCGTGCGCTCGGCCCCAGAGGCAGAGGAGGATTTGCTCGACGGTGCCGACGAATCTCCCTCGATGAGGAAGTTCGCCGACACCACCAGAGCGGCGAACGCGGCAACCCAGCCCGCCGCACTCAGGCGAGTCATCGAGCTACGGCGTGCGGATGACGTTCTTGACGAGCACGTCGCCGATTGCGCTGACGATCTTTTTTGCCGGCGCAGGTTTGCGCTGCCAGATGTTGCGGCCGTAGATAACCCCCGAGCCGCCGGCCTTCATGACCATCTTCGTCATCTCAAGGACTTCGGCGTCAGAGGCCTTGTTGCCACCCGAGAGCACGACCAGCGAACGGCCGGCGCTCTCGACGCACTGGCGGATCGCTTCTTGCTGGTCGACCTTCATGGTGTTGTAGGGAGCCGGCGCGTCCTTGTCGGACTCGAGGCCGACCTTCGGCATGTTGATCTTGACGATGTCTGCGCCCATCTCCATGCCCATGCGCGCGGCGTAGTCGATCGCGTAGAAGCTGTCCTGTCCGCCCTTGGCGGCGACGGCGCTTCCGCGCGGGTATGCCCAGATGACCAGCGGCAGGCCGTACTTCTCGCAGTCGGCGCGAACTTCGCCGAGCTGCTTGAGGTCGCGGTCCTGGCTCGGTGATCCAACGTACAGCGTGTAGCCAATGGCCGTGGCGCCGAGGCGCACGCCGTCTTCGACGCTGGCGTTGACCGGCGAGAAGGCTTCGGCGCTGGAGGGAAGCTCAGTCTTGCCGTTGACCTTCAGGAGCAGCGGCACCTGACCGGCCCAGTCGGGCCAATACTTCGTGGCGAAGCCGATCTGACAGGCGATGCCTGAGTAGTTTGAGGCTGCAGCGAGGGCGAACTCGTAGTCCGGGTCCTTTGAAGCGGGGTTCGGGAAGAAGTCGCGAGGGCCGTGCTCGATGCCCTGGTCGATCGGGAGAAACATCAGGGTTCCGTTTCCGGGACCGTGGTTGTAGAGCATGTCGTAGAGGCGCGCCTTCTTGCCGGGCGAGACTACGTCGAGCAAAGATTTCTGGGGAGACTGCTGCTTGGCCATGGTGGGGTTGACTCCTGATCCGTTTCTACCGCTTGGAATATGGGAAACTTGTGGGCCAGAGCATAATCGAGGCGATTGGGCCGGGCGGGGCGATCGGTACGCTGCGGATCAGCCATGGCCGAACGAGAGCTCTTTGTCATCTGCAGCAACTGCAGCAGTGAGGTAAGTCCATACGTGACCGAGTGTCCGTATTGCGGCACCCGGCTGCGCAAACGCGCGCCGGATCTCAAGAAGCAGAAGAGGGCCGATGAGAAGATCGCGCGCAGGAACGAGAAGCGCCGCGAGAAGCTTAAAGCTCAGTACGAAGGCGGTTCATCGTCATCGACGGCCTGGCTCGAGCCGGCGTCTGGGCGTCGCCCGGTCGCGACGATGACGTTGATCGCGATTGCGGTCATCGCCTCGGTGATCGCCAAGAGCGGTCTTCCAGATATATCGCGCTGGATGTCTGAGCAGCTCGTCTTCACCGGATCGCTCGCCGAGAATCCGTGGACTCTGGTCACATCGCCGTTTCTCCAGTACTCGGCCGGCTACGGATTTGTCTCTCTCTTGACGGTCGCGGTGTTCGGGATTGGGCTGGAACGCAGGTATGGGTCCGGCTGGCTCGTTGCGGTCTGGCTCCTTTGCGGGGCCTTGGGTATCGGATTCGAAGCCTTGCTCGCCCCCACCGCGATCAGCTTCGGGGCCTACGCAATTGCGGTCGGGTCGCTGCTGGCCTGGACCCTTGTGGTCGTCAAGCGCGAGGATCTGCGGGACTTCGACTCACTGGGACTTGCGGCCTTTGGGTTCGTTCTCTGCGCACTTCCGCTCGCAACTGACGTCGCGAGGATCTGGACCCTCGTGGGCGGGATCGTCGGTGGGCTGATCTGCGGCGCCGTGCTGATGCGGCTTCAGCAGCGCTAACAGCCGGAAAAGCTAGAAATCGAACTTGCGCGGCGGCGCTTCGTCGAACCAGAGCTTGTCGTGCTCGGGGGTTTCTTCGAAGAAGTCGGGCGTGGCTTCGAGCAGGTCGCCTTCGGAGCTGGCCTCGTCGAGCTGAGGTTCGGGCTCTTTTTCTTCTTCGCCGAACTCGAATTCGATCGTGCCGGTGATCTCGCCGGGCTTGGGCGCTTCGACGCTTGATGCGACGGCCTCCTCGGTGATTGATTCCGGGGCGGGTTCAGGCTCGGGCTCGGGTTCTGGCTCTGGCTCTGCAGCCTTTACGGGAGTTGGCGAGGGCGCAGGCGCAGGCTCGGGTGCCGGCGCCGCTGCGTCTTCACCGCGGCGCGGCGGGCTCAGGGCGTCCTCGAGCTCGTGCTCGACCTCGTCCGGATCGGCGCCATGTTCCTTTTTCAGGGCAAGGTGCGCCGCGATGGCGTCGGCCAGCGATCCGCTCGCGTCGACACTTTCTGCATTGTCAAATTCATCTGCCATGCGCGCCATCTTACGGCGACTGCCGGAAGCAGTCGTCAGCGGCCCCCAAATCTTCGCCCCTATGAGCCGCGAAATCGTTTGCGCGGCAGCTGGTCGCCGATACCATTCGTCGTTCACGGGGCTATAGCTCAGTTGGTAGAGCGTTCGGTTCGCAATCGAAAGGCCGCCGGTTCGAATCCGGCTAGCTCCATGACGCCAGTCGAGTGCTAATTACTTGATGATGTTCCGCGACGCGGCACAACGGGTCGTGGCGCTGCGATGGCGAATCTTCGCGTTGGCGATCGGCGGGTTTGGCATCGGTACGGGCGAGTTCGTCCCAATGGGACTGCTGCCAGAGATCGCCGAAGACCTTGGCGTCTCGATTCCTGAGGCCGGGCATCTGATCAGCTCGTACGCGCTCGGCGTTGTCGTGGGCGCGCCGCTGATCGCTGCGCTCGTCTCACGGATGCCGCGGCGGCGCGTACTGATCGGTCTCGGACTGCTGCTCACATTGGGCAACGTGCTGAGCGCGATCGCGCCGGACTACTGGAGCCTGATGGGCGCGCGCTTCCTTGCTGGGATGCCCCACGGCGCGTACTTCGGCGTTGCTTCGCTCGTAGGCGCTGCAATCGCCGGCGAGGGCCGTCGCGCCTGGGCGGTCACGCGGATGATGCTCGGGCTCTCAGTGGCCAACGTGATCGGTGTTCCGTTTGCCGCCTGGCTCGGTCAGCAATACGGCTGGCGCGTTGCCTTCCTCTCGATCGTCGTCGTCGGCGTGATCAACGTGATCGCCCTGATCATGCTGCTCGGGCCCGTTCCGGACCAGAAGGATGCGAGCGTGCGCGGTGAGCTCTCTGCGCTGAAGTCGGCGCAGGTGTGGCTGACGCTTGGTGTTGGTGCGATCGGCTTTGGCGGCGTGTTCGCGCTCTACAGCTACGTCTCGCCGGTCTTCACGCGCGAGGCCGGTCTTGACATTTCCCTGATCCCGATCGTGCTCGTGGTCTTCGGCTCGGGGATGGTCGCCGGCAACATCTTCTGGGGAAAGTGGATCGACCGGTCGGTCGTGGGCTCGATGGCGATCCTGCTCGTGTTGATGGCGGTCTTCCTGACGCTGTTCGCGCTTGCTGCCGGCAATCCGTATCTCGCGATGCCGGCGCTGTTCCTTGTGGGAAGCGCGACGGCCCTGGCTTCGGCGACGCAGACAAGATTGATGGACGTTGCCGGAAAGGCTCAGACGATGGCCGCTGCGCTGAACCACTCGGCGTTCAACATGGGCAACGCGCTGGGCGCCTTCCTTGGCGGGCTGGTGATCGCTGCCGGGTGGGGATGGCGAGCGCCGAGTTGGGTCGGCGTGGGCCTGGCGATAGCCGGCCTTGGGATCCTCGGACTTTCGGTCGCGCTCGAGAAGCGCGAGGCGGCGCGGGCTTAGAGCGTTTCGCGATCGCCGTGGCGTAGCTGTTTGGGCCTCGTGAAGCGCGTGAGGTCAGCGCTGTTCTCGCCGAGTTCGGCCCACTCGCCATCAATCTCAAACTCCGCCAGCGCCGCAGTTGGAAACTTCGCCGCCAGTCGTACAAGCTCATCGCTCTCGCGTGCGATCTCGACGGACAGGTCATGGATCGAAGGGTTGTGGCCAACAAGGAGCACCGACTCGTATTTCGCGGGCACGCCTTGCAGCACCAGGAGGAGGTCTCTCGTTGACGCTTGGTAGATCGCGTCCGTGTACTCGACCTGCACGTCGCTCGGCAACGCCTTCGCCACGCCCTTGAGCGTGTCGCGCGCGCGGCGCGCACCCGAGCAGAAGATGAAGCCAGGGACGATCTCGTGCTCGCCGATCAATTCGGAGATCAGCGCGAGGTCGTCCTCGCCGCGCTCGGTGAGGCCGCGCTCGTAGTCGAGTTGGCCGGCCAGCATCCAGCTGGACTTGGCATGCCGAAGCAGGTACAGGCGCCTCATGGAGCGATTATCCCTCGGAGTCGCCCTGCGTGCCGACGTACTCGTAGATCGCGGCGATGTCCTCTTTGCCGCGGCCGGCTTCGAGCGCAGCGATGAAGTACTCGTTGAAGCTCTCGGCGATCGGAAGATCCAAGCCCGCCTCACGCGCGGCGGCGACGATCAGCCGCGAGTCCTTGGTGCCGTGCTCGAGCGGGAAGTTGGCCGGGAACTCGCCGCTGAGCATCATGTGCCCCTTGATCTGGGCGTACGCCGAGCCGACGGGCGCGCCGTCGATCGCGTCAAGAAATGCCGACGGCTCAAGCTCGAGCGCGGCGCAGAGGCGCATCGCCTCCGCGACGAGCGCCGTCTGACCAAGGACCCAGTCGTTAGTGACGAGCTTCATGCGCGAACCGTTTCCGGCCTCGCCGAGCCACACGGTCTTGGCACCTACGGCGTCGAGCACCGGCGCGGCGAAATCGGCGCCTGCCTTGTCGCCGGAGGCGAGCATCACGAGTTCGCCGGCTTCGGCGGGAGCCTTCGTGCCGGAGACAGGCACGTCAACAAATGCGACGTTGGCTTCGGCCGCGAGCCATTCGAGCTGCTCGGTCCCGTCAACGCCGATCGTCGCGCACTGCAACCAAACTGCGCCCTCGGCCAGCTCGGGGAGGAGCGGCGCCATAACGTTGTGCGTGACTGCCGCATCCGAGAGGACGCTGATCACGACGTCGCGGCCGCGCACTGCTTCCGCGGCGTCCTCGAACACTTCGGCCCCGTCGTCCGCAAGCGCTCTTGCCTTCTCGGGTGATCGATTCCAGATGGCGGTACTGATCCCCGCCTTGACCGTGTTGCGCGCCATCGCGGCGCCGATGATTCCGGCGCCAAGGATCGCGACTGATGTTGCTCGCGGTTTTTCGCTCATGGCGCCGACGATATCGACGCCATGGCGAAACCGGTCAGATCGTTTGGACGAGTTCCTCGAGACGGTCGTAGCTCTCGGTGAGTCCGCCTTCCATCCCGGAGTTGACCATGCCGTCGCGATCCTCGGCTGAGCTGAAAGCCGAGACGGTCGTGACGCGCGTTCCGTCGCCTTCGGGCGCGAGTTTCAACTGCTCAAGCACGACGTGGCCGGGCATTCCCTCGAACTCGAAGGTCTGGGTGATGCGCTCGTTGAGCAGCAGTTCGTGGATCACGCCACGGAATCCGTACTCGTTCCCATCTTCACCCTTGTGGATGAAGCGCCAACAGCCGCCGCGGCGCGGCTCGTACTCGTCGATGATCGTCTCGTACTGGCGCGGTCCCCACCATTGAGCGATCAATGCCGGATCGGTGAAGGCCTGGAAAACCTTTTCTGGTGTGGCTGGCAGGTGACGAGAGGTGATCACCTGGCTCCCACCCGGCTGGGCGATGAAGGTCTGAGTTTCAATTGAGTGCATCGTCTTGCTCCTTTTTCAGGAAGTGCTCGAGCGAGTTCATGTTCTCCACCGCGAACGTTTTGTAGAAATCGAGGAAGTCAGATGCGTCGGTGAAGGCATCGGGCGCGAGCCCGACCATCAACTGCTTGCCCTGCCGACGCTTGACCACCAGCTTTGCGCGCTCAAGCACCTTGAGGTGCTTGGACACCGCGGCCAGTGACATCGAGTACGGCTCGGCGACTTCGCTCACCGACAGTTCTTTGCCCGCAACGCGTCGCACGATGTCACGGCGCACCGGATCTGAGAGCGATCCGAAGACGAGGTCAAGTGTCGGCATTGATTCAATCATTTGGTTGAATGATAGCGGATCGATCAGCTCATAGCCTGGCTTGCGGTGGCCTTCTAAGCCGCCTTCTTCACGTACTGCGCGAGCGCCTCGCGCGCGACGGCACTCAGGGTGGTGCCTCGTTCGTTGGCGATGAGCTGGAGATCGAGCTGGAGTTGCTCATCTACGCGGACTTGTAACCGTTTCGACGGACCGGTTTCAGAGATCGGCGGGCGCCCCGTTCGCACGACCTTCACTTGGAAACCCTCATAGCCCGCTTCCGCCTCGGCGACAAGCTCCTCCAAATACTCCGGCGTGAGTTCTTCACCTGCAGCTGTCTTCAGATACTTCATTCTTCATTCCTCTCGAAGAGCTTCAGAGTCTTCGCTCTAAGCGGCATCGCGTGGATAACAAGCAGTTCTTCATTCTCCAGCATTACCGCGATGACCTCAATCCATTCTCCTCGGCTGTGCACTCCGATGTAGGCCCACCGCGCAGAGTCCCAATCCGATTCCGTAGGGGACAAAAGCTGCGCTCGGCGATCCGCGGCCTCGATCACCGCCACTGAGTCGCGTCTCGAAACCCGATGTTTCGTGGCTGAGCGTGCAACACGAATCCGCATCACTCAACCGTACGGACTTTTGTATTACAAAACAATACAGGAATGCACCAACTCGCGCGTTGTAATGTCGCGATTCTTTGACTTCTTGCGAATCACTATTCCTGGCGCCGTTCCCGATCGCGGTCGCCATGCTTTGACCATCGCCACCTCCACACACCTGATCCCCGATGTGCTCGAACCCGGGCTTGACGTCGTGTTCTGCGGGACGGCGCTGAGTGCAGTCTCCTACGAGCGCCGCGCCTACTACGCGAAGCCTGGCAACCGCTTCTGGCCGACGCTTCACGCGGTCGGCCTGACGCCGCGGCAGCTCACCCCGATCGAGTTCTCGACGGTGGTTGACTACGGGATCGGGCTCACCGACGTCTGCAAGACAGCGTGGGGACAAGACGCAGATCTGCTGGACACCGACTTTGAGCCGGACGCGCTGCGAGAGAAGATCGAACGATTCGCGCCGAGCTACCTCGCCTTCACGAGCAAGCGCGCCGCGCGCGAGTTCCTCGGCCGCAATCCCGAGTACGGGATCCAGCCGGAGACGATCGGACCTACGAAGATCTTCGTTCTGCCCTCCACCTCAGGTCTCGCGACTCGCTTCTGGGACGAATCGTTCTGGCAGGACCTGGCACTACGGTTGCGCGATGGCATCTGAGTTCGATCCAATCGAGCGGTGGCGCAAGATCGATGCGATCGGGCGCACTTTGACGACCTCCGAGCCGCTTGCTATCGGCAGCGGGCTTGCCTCGGTCAAGGGCGGCGCGCTTCGGGGCTACGGCCCTTCAGAGATGGCGGTCTATTCGCTGGCGCCGCCAACGCTCTACGTCCAGAAGGTCGACCAGGAATCCATGTCAGTAGTCGGTCCCCCGCTCACATTCACGGGTGAAGAGATCTCGAAGGTCAGCTTCTCTGACTTGAATTTTGCCGCCGAGGCCAAAGTGAAGCTGAGCGACGGGCGACAGCTGAAGCTCGGCGTCGTGAATGGCTCGCTCTATGGAGACGACGGTCCGGCCGAGTTGATGGCTCGGATCGACGAGTCGTGCGACGCGATCGTCGGCTGGCTGAGGGACCCGACCTAGCGCTTGTCGCGAATGATCACGCTGGCCCCGCGCTTGGGGATCATCGTGACGTTGCGGTGCTGGACGTGCTCGGCTTCTGGACGGTCCGGCTCAATCTCAAGACGAGCTGCCATGCGCTCAAGCACGACGCGCATCTCGGCCATCGCGAGTGAGGCGCCAAGGCAACGGCGCGTGCCGCCGCCGAAGGGGATCCACTCGTAGGTGCCCGGCTTGTGGCCGACCCAGCGCTGGGGCTTGAACTCCCAGGGCTCCGGGTAGAGATCTTCGCGGTGGTGGACAAGCAGAATGCTGATCGAGATCGGGGTGTTGGCCTCGACTCCGTATTCGCCGAGCTGCCAGGGCGCCATCACGCGGCGGCCGACCACTGGGATCACCGGGCGCGAACGCATCGTTTCCTGGATCACGTATTCGATCTGATCAGCCTTGTCGGCGCGGTCAGTTCGCACGGCGTCGTAGAGCTCGTTGTAGGCGTCGGGGGTACGCACGAGGCGCTCCCAGGCCCAGGCCAAAGAGTTGGCGGTCGTCTCGTGGCCGGCGAGCAGCAGCGTGATCAGTTCGTCGCGCAGTTCGCGGTCGGTCATCGCTTCGCCGTCCTCGTCGCGGGCGCGCATCAGCATCGACATGATGTCCTTGCGGTCCTCGAGGTTCGGGTCCTTGCGGCGCTGGGCGATCACTTCGTAGACCGGCTTGTCGAGCTGCGCGAGCGCGTACTTCTGGATGCCCACCGCCTCTTCGCGGCCGACGTTGATGTACTCGCTCACCTTGGCGATCGGAGTGGTTGAAAGCTCGGTGAGTTTGCGCGTGACGGCCGCGAGGCGGTACTCGGAGGTGCCCTTCTCTGGGCGACCCACGACGCCGAAGATGCCAGACATGATCACGTCGAGCGTGACATCCTGCATGCGCGGGGCAAGCTCCATGACTTCGCCGACCGGCCAGCGGTCGATCGACTGGTCGATCGCGTCCTCGATCATCGATACGTACTGCGCGATCGAGTCTCCGTGGAATGCCGGGAGCAAGAGCTTGCGTTGGCGCAGGTGGCGCTCGCCGCGGGCCGTGAGCACTGAGTCCTTGCCGACGATCGGGCGCAGCGGCGACTCTGTGGTGAGCGTCGGGGCGACGTCGGGGGATGCGGTGAAAAGTGACTTGGCGTGGTCCGGGTGACCGGTGATCACCGGATGCCCCGGAATGATTCCATGGAAGCGGAAGACCTCGCCGAACTCCTTGCGGCCCTTCAGAACGAACTCTGCCTGACGTTGCCCGAAGCGCAGAACCTGGCGCCACTGCGCCATGTCGAACTGCGGCACTTCCTTGAGCCCAGCCAGTTCGGCTTCAGTGATTTGACCCGCTGGTGACGCCGGGTAGCTGCCAATCAGTGGCTGCTCGGTCTTGGTGATTGTTTCCGGGGGAACCATGACACCAAATAGTGTAACGGTTAAATTCAACACCGAGCCAGCTACCTGTCGCCGGTTACGGGGTCAATGAAGTCGTTGGAGGTCTCGAGCTGAGCGACCTTGGTGCCAGATCTGGCCAGATCGATGACCTGGCGGCGAACTTCGTCTGGGAACTTCCTGGGCATTGCAATCTCCTTGTTGAATACCGCAGGATTCTTGCAACGCGAGTCTGTTTTGTCCGGGGCAGATCACTCTCCACCCAGGGGATTGTCTCTCGGAGATCGCATCGCGGACTGAACTAGCGTCAGATCATCCAATCAAGTAGCTCAGAGGCTCACACACTTGATCGAACAGTCTCGCCCGCCAAGCTGTATGTCGTTGCGTGTGCTGTCGAGCTCCGCTGCGACACGACTCGAACGCCTTTGTTTTTTGAAAACGAACACCGTCCGCCGGGTCACGTTACGAGCGTTCTTCCCGCGTCACATCCGAGTGCTCCTTTGCGAACACGACCCCTGCTCCAAACGCACAAGCGCCGATCAAAGTCAAGACCCCACGCGATGTCGGCGAGTGGATAGCTAGTGGCCCGCCTCCAATATTGAGTAGCACTACCAACACCACCCCGAGTGAAAGTAGTGACCATCCGACATGGGTCAGGGATCTGCGTGAGCCCCTTCGCTCAAGATGACGAGTTGCGCAAAAAATCGCTGCGCTCGTTAGTAGCCCAACTCCAGCGACCAAGATTATGCGATCTGAAAACATCTTGGTTCTCCTAGGATTTGCCGCGAGAGTAGTTGCCGTCGAAGTCAGTAACGGCCCAAGTTCAGGCCTTATCTGAGGGACCCATTTCATAGTACCTGATCGACATCTTCGACAGCCCCTTACCGAAGCGCGCAACTACGTTAATTCCCTTCCCTCCAGAGGCATCGAGCATGTCCTGAATATTATCCGCCATGTTTTCGACGTATGCCGCCGTCCCATTGCGCTTCCGGGCAGCAAAAAACCCAACGGCTGCAGGAGCCAGACTGAGCCCCTTTGTTTTGAATGCGGCAGCGAATCCACCACTCGCAATCGCGTCGTCGGTGGTCGCTAGGTGTAAATCCTGACCACGTTGTCCCTTAACTAGATCATCCGGGCCGTCCTTGAGGCTGAGAGTTCCTAAGCAACTCAATCCCAAGGAGACACCGGATGAATCTTCACGCTAACGCAGCCCTCACACTGAAAGCCC